>CAVFGM010000146.1:0-5483 GCA_963621955.1 Bacteroidaceae bacterium | reverse complement strand
GCCCGCGGAAACGCGCAGTCCATTGATACATAAGGCTTTGCGCATTTCTTGGCTTTAATTTTTTGACCAGAAAAGCCCCGCAGAGTTTTTCGCCGCGCCGCAGGATCAGTTTCCCCCGCCGCGCCTTTTTGTATAAAAACCGCGCTTATTTTATTGTTCAAGAGCCTCGCAGAGTTTTTTCGCCTCGGAAGGCGAAAAAATAATTCAGATATATTTTTGCCGAGGGCGTGTACCTCGGCAAAAATACTTCTCGCGAAGTGAGTGTCGAGCCTGCGAGGCACAGAACGGAGCGCGATCTCTTTTGGCAAAGAACCTTTAGTTCTTTGACAACGCAAAAAAATCTCCCGCACCTGACGGTGCGGGAGATTTCATATCGCATTAATAGTAACGCTTATTCTTGTTCTTGCGTGCGGCCTCGGACTTCTTGCGGCGCTTGACGCTGGGGCTCTGGTAGTACTCCTTCTTTCTGAGGTCGGCCAGAACGCCGGACTTTGCGCAGCTGCGCTTGAATCTCTTCAGAGCATTGTCCAGAGACTCGTTTTCCTTGACATAGATTTCAGACATTTATTTCCCTCCCTCCAAATACGCCTTGCGGCGCTTCAAGGGCCAATGAATTGGCTTTTTAACGTTAGTATTATAACGGCTGAAGCGTCCGTTGTCAACAATTTTATCAGGCAGAGTTCTTTATTTGAGGATGAGGTTCACGATCTTGCCCTTGACGACGATGGTCTTGACAAGGGTCTTGCCCTCCATCTGGCGCTGGATCTTCTCATCGGCGCAGGCCGCGGCGATGATCTCGTCCTCGCTCGCGTCGGTGCTGATGCGGATCGTGCTGCGCAGCTTGCCGTTTACCTGCACGGCCATCTCGCGCTCGGCGTCGACGGTCTTGCTCTCGTCGTACTTCGGCCAATCCATCTGCATTGCCATCTTGCCGTACTTTGCTGCAAAGCCCATCTGCTCCCACATCTCCTCAACGATGTGCGGCGTGAACGGGGAGAGCAGCAGAAGCAGCATCTCAAGGTCGCCCTTGGTCAGGCCGTTGGCGTAGAACTCATTGACCATGGTCATGAGCGCAGCGATAGCGGTGTTGAGCTTGAGCGTGTCTATATCCTCGGTGACCTTCTTGATGGTCTTGTGGATGATGCTCTCATTCTTCTTGGATATCTCACCCTCGGTGACGATATCCATCAGGTTCCAGCAACGGTCGAGGAAGCGCTTCGAGCCCTTGACTGCGTCGTCAGACCAGGTCGCGGTCTTCTCAAAGTCGCCGATGAACATGATGTACAGGCGCATCGTGTCCGCGCCGTAGGCCTTCACGACGTCGTCGGGGTTGACGACGTTGCCGAGGGACTTCGACATCTTGACTGCCGTGCGCTGTGCCTGTGCGCCGTACTTCTCTATGAGCGCCTGCTTCTCCTCTTCGGTCGCAGCGTTGCCGACGTAGTGCGGGTTCTTGCCGAGGATCATGCCGTGGGAGGTGCGCTTTGCGTAAGGCTCCTTGGTGTGCACGACGCCGATGTCGTACAGGAACTTGTGCCAGAAGCGGCTGTAGAGCAGGTGGAGCGTGGTGTGCTCCATGCCGCCGTTATACCAGTCTACCGGGCCCCAGTATTCCTCAGCGTCCTTGCTGGCAAGCTCATTGTCATTGTGCGGATCCATATAGCGCAGGAAGTACCAGCTCGACCCTGCCCACTGAGGCATGGTGTCGGTCTCGCGCTTTGCAGGGCCTCCGCAGCAGGGACAGGTAGTGTTGACCCAGTCGGTCATCTTGCTCAGCGGGGATTCGCCGTCGTCGGTCGGCTCGTAGGATTCCACCTGCGGCAGCACCAGCGGCAGCTCGCTCTCGGGCAGCGGCACCCAGCCGCACTTCGGGCAGTTGACAAGGGGTATCGGCTCGCCCCAGTAGCGCTGACGGGAGAATACCCAGTCGCGCAGCTTATAGTTGACCTTCTCCTTGCCCCAACCGTGCTCAATAGCGTACTCGCGCATCGCGGGAATAGCCTCCTTGACGGTCATCCCGTTGAGGAAGCCGGAGTTTACCATTATCGCGCTGTCGTCCTTTGCGACGAAGGCTTCCTTCGTGACATCGCCGCCGGAGACGACCTCGATTATCGGCAGGCCGAACTTTGTTGCGAAGTCCCAGTCGCGCTGGTCATGACCCGGAACGCCCATGACGATACCGGTGCCGTAGCCCATGAGGACGTAGTCGGAGACGAACATCGGAACAGACGCGCCGTTCACAGGGTTGATGGCGTCTATGCCGTCAAGGCGCACGCCGGTCTTGTCCTTGTTGAGCTCGCCGCGCTCGAAGTCGGACTTGCGGGAAGCGGCTTCTTTATACGCTTCGACCTCGCCCCAGTTAGCGATGCTGTCCTTCCACTTGTCGAGCAGCGGGTGCTCCGGGGAAATGACCATGTAGCTCACGCCGAAGAGCGTGTCTGCACGGGTCGTGAAAACGGTGACGTCGTCGCCGACATTGGTCTTGAAAGTGACCTCAGTGCCGGTGGAGCGGCCTATCCAGTTCTTCTGCTGGATCTTGACGCGCTCGATATAATCCAGATCGTCCAGATCGTTTATGAGCCTGTCGGCGTACTTGGTGATGCCGAGCATCCACTGGCTCTTCTCCTTGCGCACGACGGGCGAGCCGCAGCGCTCGCATACGCCCTCGACGACCTCTTCGTTCGCGAGCACGCACTTGCAGCTTGTGCACCAGTTGACTGGCATCGTGGTCTTGTATGCAAGACCTTTCTTGAACATCTGCAGGAATATCCACTGCGTCCACTTGTAGTACTTTGGGTCGGTCGTGTCTATGCAGCGATCCCAGTCAAAGCCGTAGCCGAGCATCTTGAGCTGGCGGGTGAAGTTCTTGATGTTCTGCTGAGTGATGATCGCCGGGTGGATGTGGTTCTTTATCGCGAAGTTCTCGGTCGGCAGACCGAAGGCGTCAAAGCCTATCGGGAAGAGGACGTTGTAGCCCTCCATTCTCTTTTTGCGCGTGATGATGTCCATCGCCGTAAACGGGCGCGGATGGCCGACGTGAAGACCGGCGGCGGAGGGGTACGGGAACTCGATAAGGCCGTAGAACTTGGGCTTGTCGCCGTCAGTCACTGCGGCGTAGGGCTTGCTCTCTTCCCATCTGTCCTGCCATTTTTTCTCTATTGCAGCAAAATCATATCTCATGGTGAATCAACTCTCCTGATTAAATTTTATCTGAAAACAAATATGTCTGTGCCCGGTTTCTTAACGCTCCCCTCGTTCTCCGAGCAGAGCCCAATGAAATGGGTCTGCGAGGAAAAGGAAGAATGAATGAGCGTATGCGCAGTTTTCCGCTTCAGCGGGAAACGAAGCGGAGCGAGTTTATTCTGACGCGGGGCGCGGAAGGCTTGAGGGATCCACCACCTCTGCGTCGCTCCAAAGCCTCTCAAGGTTATAGAACTTGCGCGCCTCGTCCGTGAACACATGGACGATAACGCAGCCGAAGTCCATCAGCACCCAGATGTCTGAGCGCAGACCCTCGCGGCGCACCGGCGGCTCGCCTGCCTCCGAAAGCTGCTTGTCCACCTCGTCCACCAGCGCCTTTATGTGCGTGGAGGAAGTACCGTTGCAGATCACGAAGTAATCCGCAAGCACCGTCTGCTCCGTAGTTCTGAGCACCTTTATGTCTCTTGCTTTCTTGTCCTCCAAAGCTTTTGCGGCTATGGCGGCTATCTGTTCGGCTGTCAGCATATTGCGCTTCCTCCTTGTTCTTTTTTATACCATCGGTACGCATCAACTGTATCTTTATAGGCGTCCTCGCCTCTTGAGCGTATCTCCTCAAGGCTCATCCGAAGCCCAAGCTCCATCGCCCTGTCAAGGTCCTCGAAGCAGAGCCTCCGCAGCGGCTTCACGCCCTCGAAGTCCCTTGTCGGCTCCGTGAAGTCGGCAAGGTAGATTATCTTTTCCATCAGGCTCATGTCCGGTTTTCCGGTCGTGTGCCAGCGTATCGCGGAATATATCCCGTCCGGTATCCCGAACAGTTCCCGCGCGAGCGCAGCGCCCGTGCGCGCATGGAGTATCCTCGGGTTGCGCCTTTCGGCGGCGTCGAGAATAATACCATATTTATCGCACATTATCAACTGTTCTTCGTCACCGAGTTTTTTCGTTATATCGTGCAGTATGCCCGCCTCGGCCGCTTCATAGACGTCCGCTCCCCAACGCTCTGCAAGCTTCACCGCCTGCTCCTCGCAGCCCGCGACGTGCCTTGCGCGCTTTTCCGTGAGGTATGGCCGCACCTTTTCCCGCAGCCACCGCAGCTCCGGCTTTGCGCCGTACCAGCGGTTCTTGATTATCAGCGAGTATACCCCGTCGTCCAGAAGCTCCGCGCCCCCGGCCTTCGGCAGCAGTGCGCGTATCTCCGCCGAGCTCATCGGCAGCGGCTCATGCTCTATGAGCCTGATATGCGCGCCATCCTCGTCCTCAAGGCTGCGCTTAAATGAGAGTATCTCTCCCCTGTCGTCCGTCTCGCGGGACAAAACCGCCAGCGTGCAGTTATCCAGCAGGTATTTATACTCGTGCCATTCGCGGAAGCTCAGGAACATGTCCGTCCCTACGACGAGATAAAGCTCATCCTCCGGGTATTTTTCCCGCAGTATGCCGATCGTGTCGGCGGTGTAGCTCTTGCCCTCGCGCTCCATCTCCATCGGGGAGACCTCCGCGCCGGGTATCCCGGAAAATGCCAGTCTGCACATTTGGAGCCTTGCCACGGCGTCCGGGCTCCCGGCTGCCGCCGCCTTGTGCGGCGCTATGTTTGTCGGTATTATCAGGAACCTGTCCGGTTTCAGCGCCTCGTATACCGACTGCGCCGCCGAGACATGCCCCAGATGCGGCGGGTTGAAGCTCCCGCCGTAAATGACCGTCGTCATTTTTTCTTGTCCTTTACCAGCACTATCTTCGGCTCCTTCTCATTGCGCTTGTAGAGCACGAACTTTGTACCTATGACCTGCACGCCCTCAGCCCTGCACTTCTCACAGAGCTCGTCGCAGGCTTCGCGCGCTGTGAGCATCGAGTTTTCAAGCACCTTGCCCTTTACGAGCTCGCGCGCCTTGAGTGCTGCGGACACGGAGTCGACAACGCTCTCCGTTATCCCGCCCTTGCCTATCTGGATTATCGTGTCTATGCTCATCGCCATGCCCCTGAGCTGGGCTCTCTGCTTACTTGTTATCGCCATTATAATACCTCTTCAGTTCCTCGGCAAAGGCTCTCAGCGCCTTGCCTCTGTGGGATATCGCGTTCTTTTCATCCGCCGTCAGCTCCGCCATGCCGCAGTCCACCGCGTCGGGCTTGAACACCGGGTCGTAGCCGAAGCCGCCGCTTCCTTTCGGGCCGTGCATGATCTCGCCCTCGCACTCGCCGCGTGCGCGCAGCACAGTGCCGTCCGGCATCGTGCAGCATATGCAGCACACGAAGCGCGCGCTGCGGTTCTTCTCATCGCCGAGCTTACCCAG
>CAVFGM010000145.1:0-18610 GCA_963621955.1 Bacteroidaceae bacterium | reverse complement strand
TGTCTAGCAGCTTCATTTTAAAGGATTTTTCTGTTATGCTCTACTCTTATTTTTTCAACATGCTAAAAGTTGGAGTACCCGGGTTTACTCAGGTACCCCAACTTTTAGTTTACAACCTTTCTTCGATGACCTTTTTGAACGCAGGGAGGCTGCGGCGGATCATGTCGGGATCGACGCAGGTGCTGACTCGGCAGAAGCCAGGGCAGCCGAAAGTGTCGGCCGGGACAATGAGCAGGTTCTCGCGCTTTGCATGCTCGGAGAAAGCTCGCGAATCCCCGTTGGGTGCCTTGACCATCATGTAGAACGCACCCTGGGGCTTGACGCAGTCATAGCCCATCTCAGTCAGTGCGTTATACAGGAGACTGCGGTTCTGGTCATAAGCCGCAAGGTCGGGGCGCAGCGCCGTGGCGCGGGCGATGACGAGCTGCATCATTGACGGCGCGCAGACGTGGCCGCTTGCACGGGATGCCCCGGCGACGGCGGCGAAGAGCAGGGCGCTGTCGGTAACGGTATCGGGGATGCAGACATAACCGATACGTTCGCCCGGCATGGAGAGAGACTTGGAGTAGGAATAGCACACGACGGTGTCGCGGTAGATGCTTGGGATAAACGGCACGACGGCGTTATCATACACAAGCTCGCGGTACGGCTCATCGGCGATTATATAGATCGGGTGGCCGTATTCCGTACTCCTGCGCTCAAGGAGAGAGGCAAGCTCGTGCAGCGTCTCCTCACTGTAAATGACGCCGGAGGGGTTATTCGGGGAGTTGATGATGACGGCCTGCGTGTGCGGCGTGAGCGCGCGGTCAAGCGCGGTAGCGTTTATCTGGAAGCTCTCGGTATCGGGCGCAACCTCAACGAACTTGCCGCCGTTGCAGGAGACGAATACCTGATACTCCGGGAAATACGGTGCGACGGCGATGAACTCCGCCCCCTGCACCGCAAGCGCGCGTATCACCGCGACGAGCGCGGGAGCCGCGCCGCAGGTGAAGAAGATGTTCTCGGGGCGGATGACCATGCTGCTGCGCGCGCTGAGGTCATCGGCGACAGCGCGGCGCGCTTCCATCGCACCGGCAGCTGGGGTGTAGCCGTGCAGGGCGAGGCTGTCGCCCTCCAAAAGCTCACGGATTATATCCGCGATGGCCGCAGGCGCGGGCACGGAGGGATTGCCTATCGAGTAGTCATACACGTTCTCTTTACCGACAACAGCCGCCTGACGGATGCCGTATTCAAAAAGCTCGCGTATCTCGGATTTCTTTGTTCCAAGCTGAATGAAGCTTTCGGAGATCATTTGTTTTTCCCCTTTCCATCACTTGCGTGATACACATTGGGCTGCTCCTCACCGGTCAGCATGCGCACGCCGCCGAGAGCCAGCGCTTCCATTTCCGTTTCACCGGCGAGCACGCACACCGGCGCGATGAAGCCGACATAGTCCTTTATTTTACCGGTCAGCAGCTCCGAGTACGCAAGGCCGCCGGTGAGGATGATGGCGTCGCACTCTCCCTTGAGGACGATGGAGAGAAGCCCTATAGTCTTTGCGATCTGATACGCCTGCGCATCGAGGATGAGGGCGGCATGCTCGTCGCCATCCTTTATCATCTGCTCGATAACGCGGCAGTCGCTCACACCGAGGTGGGCGTACATGCCGCCGCGGCCGCGTATCTTGCGGCGCATCTCCTCGTAAGTGTACTTGCCGGAGTAGCACAGCTTTATCATCGAGAGCGCCGGGGCGCAGCCCGCGCGCTCGGGCGAGAACTGGCCGTCGTCATCGCCGACGGAGTCGACGATCTCGCCGTGCTTATGCACGCTCGCAGACACGCCTCCGCCCATGTGGACGACGATGAGGTTCATGTCCTTGTAGTTCCTGCCCTGCTGCTTTGCGTAGCGGATGGCCATGGCGCGGCTGTTGAGCACGTGGCAGAAGCTCTGCCGCTCGATCTCCGCGTAGCCGGTGATCTTGGCGACGTCGGTAAGCTCGCCAGAGGTCACGGCGTCATAGATATACGCCGGGATACCCAAGGGCTGGGCAAGCTCGCGCGCGAGCAGCCCGCCGAGGTTCGAGGCGTGCGGCTGGCTCAGCTCATCATCGACGAGGGCATGGCACAGCTCATCGTCAACGATGTAGCCGCCCGTCCTGAGGCCGAACACCAGCCCACCGCGGCCTATGACGGCGGCAAGCTCCTTTTGGTCAATGCCGTTTCGCTCCATGAATGAGCGGATGACGGACAGACGCATGGGCACCTGTTCGGCAATGGTATGGTACTGCTGGAGCTCGGCGGCGTCATGGTCGAGGCTCTCCTGCACGAGCTTCTCCGCGCCGTCATAGAGAGCAAGCTTCGTGCTCGTGGAGCCGGGGTTTATGATAAGCAGCTTCATGCGCTGGCTCCCTTTCCGCCGCTCATAAGCGCGCAGACCAACAGGGAATTGTACTTCTCTTCAAAGCTCGCGCTTCGGGAATTGAGGGCGATGGGGCACTTCGCGCCGATGACGACGCCTGCCATCTTCGCGCCCGCAAACTCAATGAGCGCTTTGACCATGATGTTCCCTGCGGACATGCTCGGGACGACGAGGATATCCGTCTTTCCCGTGACGGGGCTTACGTAGCCCTTGATCTTTGCCGACTCCGCGTTGAGCGCAAGGTCGAGCGATATCGGCCCCTCAAGGAAGCAGCGGCCAAATTCGCCGTCCAGCGCCGCCTGCTTGAGCGCCGCCGCGTCGACGGTCTCAATGATCTTGGGGCTGACGTTCTCCGCTGCGCAGAGCGCGGAGAGCAGCGGCTCCTCATAGCCGAGGGCATGGAACATCTCGACGGCATTCCTGACGATGGCCTTTTTGCCCTCAAGGTCGGGGTTCGGCATCATGCCGCCGTCTGTCACGCCGAGGAGCTTGGAATAGCCGGGCACCTCCAGCAGTGCGACGTGGGACATGGGACGCCCGATGCCGATACCGGTCTGCTTGTTCACGACGGCCTTGAGGATGGTCGCGGTCTGCATCAGTCCTTTTTGCAGGAAGTCCGCCCTGCCGTCGCGGATGAGCTCGACGGCGATGCGCGCCGCGTCCTCGTCCGTGTCGGCGTTTATGACGGCCGCGGGGTCTATCTCGCAGCCGAGGGTGCGGCCGGCGGAAAGGATCTCGTCCGCATGGCCGATGAGAATATAGCGGAGGATACCCTCCTGCGCGGCGCGGAGCACCGCTTCAAGGGTATGCCCGTCATGCGCGCAGGCGACGGCGACGGTCTTGGGTTCCGTACTGCCGACGCGCCCGCGCAGGTCGTTAAAATTGTGGAGCATAGTCTTTCTCCGTTTCTGTGTATTATTTGCCGGCGGCCTCGTGCCCTGCGCGGAAAGCGCGCAGGTTCAGCTCACGGAACTTCTCCGGTACGGTCTCGGCGATGACGCTCTCCCAGTCGATATCGTCCATGCCGAGCGCCTTTGCCATGCTGCCGAAGAGCACAATGTTCATGCACTTGGCGCTGCCGAGGCTTTCGGCGATCTCGGCGGCGTTGAGGACATAGCAGCGGAAGTGCTGCTGCATGGCCTCAAGGCAGCCCTCGGGGTATTCGCACAGCCCCGCGGCGATGCTGGAGGAGGCGATCTCATAGTCGTTTATGACGGCGATGCCGTCAGGCTTGAGGAAGTCGGAATAGCGCACGGCTTCCATCTTTTCAAACGCGACGATGATATCTGCCGCGCCCTTGCCGATGACGGGAGAATTGACCTTTTCGCCCCAGTGCACCTGCGTGGAGACGCTGCCGCCGCGCTGGCTCATGCCGTGGACTTCGGACATCTTGACATCGTACCCGGCCTTCATCAGACCGTTTACGAGAACCTTTGCGGTAAGGATCGCGCCCTGACCGCCTACGCCTACCAAAAGAGCACTCTTAGTGTTTTTCATGGCTCAGTTCTCCTTTCTCGAAATGGCGCCGCGCGGGCACACCTGCGCGCACACCGTGCAGCCGACGCACTGGATGGGGTCGATGCAGGCCTTCTTATCGCGCACGGTTATTGCCGGACACGCGACCTTGAGGCACATTTTGCAGCCGATGCACTTGTCGGTATCGACAGAGCACAGGCCAATATCATGCTTGATGCGCTTGATGAGCAGGCAGGGGCGGCGCGTGATTATCGCGGCGGGGACCTCGGAGGCGAGGGCGTCCTGCACCGCCTTTTCCATTGCCGTGAGATCCTGCGGGTCGACGATGATTATGTTCTTATAGCCGTAGGCCGCGAGGATATCCTCAATCTTGAGCTTCTCGGCGATATCGCCCTGGAGCGTTCTGCCGCTGCCGGGGTTATCCTGATGGCCGGTCATGCCTGTGATGGAGTTGTCGAGCACAACGGGGATGATGCTGCCCTTGTTGTAGATGATCTCGGCCGCGCCGGTCATGCCGCTGTGGAAGAAGGTGGAGTCGCCAAGGACGCCGAAGATCTTCTTGCGCTGGCCGGTGGCCTCAAAGGCCTTGGACATGCCCATGCCGACGCTGAAGCCCGCGCCCATGCACACGACGCTGTCGAGCGCATTGAGGGGAGCGGAGCCGCCGAGGGTATAGCAGCCGATGTCGCCAGCGACGACAAAGTCCTTGTGCTTGGACATCGTATAGAAGAAGCCGCGGTGCGGGCAGCCGGGGCAGAGAGCGGGCGGGCGGGACACGGCGGCGACGCCGACGTCCACTGTCTGCGGCTTCTCGCCGAAGATGCGCTCGCGCAGGAGCTGGGGGTTGAGCTCATAGAGCTTGCCGGTCAGAGTCTTGCCCTCGCAGGGGATGCCCGCGGCGAGGATCTGGGACTCCATGAAGCCGTCGAGCTCCTCGATGACATAGAGCTTGTCGACCTTGGAGGCAAAGCTGCGGATAAGCTCGATAGGCAGGGGATTTGTCAGGCCGAGCTTGAGGAAAGAGGTGTCCTCGGGGAAAGCGTCCTTTGCGTACTGATACGCGATGGACGCGGTGACGACGCCGATCTTGCTGCCGTTCATCTCCATGCGGTTGAGCGGGGAAGTGCAGGCGTATTCCTCAAGCGCCTGCATATTCTTTTCGAGCTTGGGGTGATTCATCATCGCGTTTGCCGGGGCGGCGATGTTCTTGCGCGGGTTGCGCACATATTGAGGCACCGGGCGCTCCTCGCGCGTGCCGAAAGAGACGATGCTCTTCGAGTGCGCGACTCTTGTCGTCGTGCGCAGCAGCACGGGCACATCGAACTTTTCGGATATCTCATAGGCCGTGCGCATGAAGTCAAGGCATTCCTGAGAATCTGAGGGCTCGAGCATCGCAAGGCGCGCTGCGTGCGCATAGTGCCGGCTGTCCTGCTCGTTCTGGGAGGAGTGCATGCTCGGGTCGTCCGCGACGACGATAACGAAGCCGCCGCCCACGCCGTTGTAAGCTGCGGTGAACACCGGGTCGGCCGCGACGTTCAGACCGACGTGCTTCATCGCGCACAGGCTGCGCACACCGGCAAGGCTTGCCCCGTATGCCACCTCGGCCGCGACCTTCTCGTTCGGCGCCCATTCGCAGTACAGATCGTCCTTGTATTGCGGGAGCGACTCGAAGATCTCGGTGCTGGGCGTGCCGGGATATGCCGAGCACACCTTTACACCGGCTTCGTACGCGCCGCGCGCAAGGGCTTCATTGCCTGAAAACAGAATTTTTTCCAATGAAGTTTACCACCTTTCTTATTACATCTCTATACAAAAACTACTTTCCGGTAATTTAATTTTATTCAATTACTTGAAAAATGTAAAACGCAATAATATAATGAAGTCATAAGCTATGCTTATATTAGAGAGGGTGATATCTTTGACAATGGCGCAGGTCTTATATGTCCTTGAGATAGCGGACTGCCGCAGCATCTCGGCTGCCGCGGCGCGGCTGTATCTGTCGCAGTCGGCGCTTTCGCAGCAGGTGCAGCGGCTCGAGGCGGAGCTTGGCTATACGCTCTTTTCCCGCACGCCGCGCGGCCTTACGCTTACGCCCTCGGGGGAGAAGTTCTGCCGCGAGGCGCGGGCGGTGGCGGACACGTGGCGCAGCTTCTGCGGCAAGGTACACCCCGGCGGAGAGAGCCGCAAGCCCCTGCGCGTCGGGCTCGGCGCGCGGGTATACTCGAACAATCTTTTTCAGGACGTTGTGCGCTTCTTTGATGAGCACCCGGATATCGACGTGAACTTCGTCACGGAGACGGGGCGCGATATGCTGGCAGGCTTGCGCGACGGGAGTATTGACTTTGCGCTGGACAGGCTCCAGGCCGGGGACGAGACGGGGCAGGATATGTTCGTGTGCGACCTGGTGCATGAGCGGCAGTGTCTCATTATGGCGCAGTCCGATCCGCTCGCTTCACGCGAAAGCGTCGCTTTCCATGATCTGCACGGGAAAACGGTGATTTCCGGCCCAAAGGACTCCGCCGAGGACAGGACCCTTAGCAGTATATGCCGCAAGTATTCTGTGGAGCCCGGACGCATATACCGCTCGGACGGCATCGATACTACCATGCGCCTTGTGCGCGCGGGGAAAGGCTACGCCATCGGGCCGGAGTCCTTCGGGGGATATTATCAGGTCAAAGCCGTGCCGGTGGAGCCGGAGCGGATAATCTCGCTGAAATTCATATGCATGCAGCACAGCCTGCGCCGCGAGGAGATACAGCTGTTCCGCAGCTATCTGTGCGGCATTTGCCATGAGCGCGGCAAGGAATGCGCCCAGTGCAGCACGGAGACGTAACAGTAATATTAATATGAAAAGAGACACCGTTCCAACGGAAACGGTGTCTCTTTTTTGAATTGATGATGCTCAGACGATCCTTCTGTCGCGGACCTGAGAATCGTAATGCTTATTGAGCAGGGGACGGACGACGTAATAGATGAGCTTGTTTTCGCCGTTGGTCATGTACAGACCGAAAGTGACGACGAAGAACACCAGCGCTATAACGACGAGCTTGCCCAGAAGCTTAAAGAGGAACTTAAAGAATTTCTTCATAAACGCTTTCCGCCTTTCTTAGTATGCCATGGAGTCGTCAAACTCTACGATGGTCGGGTCAAGCGGCTTCTCGTTGAGAACAACGGACATATAGTTGTTGACGCAGTTTCTCATATCCTGACGAGACACGGTGCGGCAGTCCTCAAGGTCATGCTCGATGAAGATGAAGTGGAAGCCGAGGTCGCGCGCCTGCTCTTCCATGAGAGCGTGGACGCCGAGCATACCCTTGCAGGCGATATTGTCGTTGAAGAGGACCATATCGCAGTTGAAGTTCTTTGCCCACTCCCAGATGGCGTTGACATTTTCCCAGCCGCCGACGGCATGATGACGCATGGTGGCCTTTTCGGAGAAGAGAGCCAGATCCTTGATGGCCTGCTCGGGGTTCTCCGTGTCGATCATGTTGTGACCCATGGTGGAGTCCATGTTCAGGACGATGTTGATGCCCCAGCAGTTCTGCGTCCAGGTCGGGAAGTCGGTATAATAGACCGCGGAGGGACCCCACAGGAATGCGCGGTGGCGCGTCTTTCCGCCGAAAGGTTCGTACTTCTCATCATACGCCTTGCGCATGATCTCGATGACCTTGCGGTCGACCTTGTTGAAGTACGGGTCGGTGCCATTGACGGAAGCCCAGGAGTACAGACGGTAGAGCGTCTCAGCAATGCCGCAGAGGGCGGCATAGGGGGTCTTGAAGTAATCCCACTTCTCAAGCTCGATGGTGTTCTGCTCGTTCATGAGCTTTGCGTACTTGAACAGCTCGTCCCAATCGTACTTTACGCCGTATTCTTTTTCAATGAAAGCGATGGTATCCTTAAGGACCTGAGTGGAGTAGGGATGTGCGCCCGGCTCATTGTGGATCATGGCCAGCGTTACGGGGAAGTCCGGCAGGTTCACGCGGCGGCGCTGGATCATCGAGGTGCACTCGGAGGCGTTGCAGGGCATGTTGGTAGTGACGAAAGCTTTGCCGATTATCGGGAAAGCGTCGTCTATCGCAACGCCGGTCTCGGCCGCGCAGCGGGAGCAGACGTCGGCAGGCAGGCCGAAAGACTCGGCAACGTCGATATAATACGGCTCGATATGCTGGTCAACATCGCAGATGATGAACTCAGGCAGCGTCTGGAGCGGGAACGGGATAAGTCCCTTGAAGCCGGTCATAAACAGCGGAGGCAGGACCTCGTCAAAGGGGATGAAGTCATCGCTGCGCGGGCCGCCGCCGAGGCGCTTGTCGTTTGCGAGCACGAGCGCGATGCGCTTTGTCAGGCTCTGGACGATAGCGTGCATGTTCGCATGGGCGGTGCGCAGCTCATAGCCGCGGAAGCCCTCGAACAGGCGGTCGATAAACATGAAGGTGCCGAGGTAGGAGCCCATCCAGCGGTACTCCCAGAAGCCCTTGAGGCAGGGGATAGGAGCGGAGGCGACCATCTGCACCATGCTCACGAGGTTGTTGAGCCACTGGGTGTAATCATAGAAGGTGTCCTTCACGCCGCGCCATTCGCGCCATTTGGCGACACCGGTCTTGTCATAGTAGCGGGAGCGCTGACCGCCGACGCCGTGCTCGGCCTGCCAGATCGGGTCGAAGCGTTCGAGCTTTTTATCAATAGCGGCTATAAGCTTATCTGTTGCTTTCATATTTCACTTGCCTCCCTGTATCTGCTTGATTTCCAGAGACTCAATAAAGGCTTGGAAGCGGGTGCGGAGCTGGCCGACCGCGCCGAGAGCGTATTCTTTCTCGATGGTGCAGGTGGGGATGCCGAGCTCGTTCGTGAAAATGTGGTGAGCGAGGACCTTTTCGTAGCTCCAGAACTCGCAGAACTTCATGTTCTCATAGATGATGCCGTCGGCATGGAACTCATCGACAAGGCGCTTGACCTCGCTGTGGCGCTGGTCGATCTTCTCGCCGTCCATGAAGCGGGCGCACTGGTTCCAGAACAGATAGTGGCGGCAGATGGCGTCGTATGCGCTCTCACCGTCGCGAATCTCGATCTGCTCACGGCCGGGGAAGGAGCCGAAGCAGTAACGGTCGGCAACGACCATCGCGCCGCAGCTCTCGACGAGCTTAGTGAACTCCGGATCGTCTATCTCGGAGCCGACGAGCACGACCTTTGCGCGGAACGGGAACTTCTCCTCCGGTTCGCGGGTCTTGAGCTCTTCAAGCGTCTCCTCAAGATAGGGCTTGATGAGATAGTGCGGGCATACCTGGCTGACAAGCTCGATAACATGGAACTCGTAACCGGTGATGTTGGGGTTGGCCGCCTTGCGGAAATTGCCAATCTCGGTGATGATGCGGCTTATCTCGTTATGATCCTCGATGGCCTTGCGCATGGCCTCCTCGGAGGTATCGATGCCGTATTCATCGTGCAGCTTGTCGACGACCTTGAGCTTGAGCTGTGCCTTGTAGTAGTCAAGGTTCGTCTTGTCGCCCTTCATGGGCGGGTCGATCTGGGTGACGAAGAACCTGTCGTTCTTCACGGGGTTAATGAGGAAGAAGTGCTCCTCCATACGCTCCATCGTGGCGCAGCACTCCGCGCCGAACAGAGCGTTGAGGTAGTTGTAGCCGCCCTCGATGGCGCGCTCGAGAATGGAGCGGGCGTAGGGGCAGGTGCGGTTGGTCATGTAGTAGCTGGCGACATCGGTGGATGTGCAGCGCGGTGCTCTCAGTCTGGATGAGAAGCAGCCGGGAAGGTTAAGCAGGACTTCGGGTATGTAGTAGCAATTGTAGCCCAGAGCATACTTGCCTTCGTTCACTGCCTGAGTGACAAGCTCATTTTGAGCATCCTGAAGCAGGTTCTCAAAATAGATAAGATGCTTAAGATCTTTCAAGCAATACACCTCTTTTGTTTATTTTCCGTTTTTCCGCACGGCGAGCGTGCCGCAGCGCACAGCAGGCACACTCACTTATGACAAAAGTTTAGCACATCGGCACTCGATAGTCAAGGAAATCACTGAAAACTCTTGGTATTTTCAACTTTTTTTCACCGCACCGCAAACCTGTTCTGACACGCTGGAGGCTTTTGTATAGCCTCGCCTAACATTATATCCGGAAGAAAATTTACCGACGATTCACATATCGCTCTTGCACATGGCGCAGAAAAATGTTAATCTGTTCTCAGAAGAAACCGACCCCCACGGTACTGGTTTCCGCTTAACGAAAATCTAAACATAATTTACAGGGAGAGTGGTTATTATGGTCAAACTGATTATAGGCCTGAAAGGATCCGGCAAGACGAAAGCTCTGGTGGGTCTGGTATGCAAAGCGGTCGATGAGGATACCGGCGACGTTATCTGCATCGAGAAGGACCGCAAGCTCACTTATGATATTCCTTACAAGGCGCGTCTTATCGACGCCGGCAGCTACGATATCGGCAGCTATGAGTTCCTGAAGGGCTTCATTTCCGGTATACACGCAGGCAATTATGACATTACCCACTTCTTCATTGATAATTTCTTCAAGCTTGTGGACGACAAGTCCGAGGGCTCGCTCGTCGGCTTCATCCAGTGGCTGGCGGCATACTCCGATAAGGAGAGCATCGAGTTCGTCATCAGCATTTCGATGGATCCCGAGACCGCGCCCGACGCGCTGAAGCAGTACATGATATAAATAACAAACAGGCTCGTCGTGATTTGCGGCGAGCCTGTTTGTTTATGCAAAGCGGTATGCGAGAAAGACGAGTGCGGCGATGACAATGACGACGATGACCGGGACGAGCGGGTTCATCTGCTTCTGCGCCGCTCTGTGCGCATCATCGTATTCCTCGGTGAGACTGTCCCTGCCAGAGACGGCGCACATACAGGCACAGCACAGCTCCCACGCGTCCTCGGCAGGAATATCCGGCAGCGAGCGCGCGAGCCTTGCGGCGAGGACGTCCATTGCCTGGCGCTGCTCACCGGCAGAGCTGCACCTGAGCCGGGTAAGCTCTGCGCCGCCGTCAAGCTCCGCGAACGCTTCAAACAGCCGGTACACTGCGCCGTCACGGTCGGCGTGCCAATAGCGCAGCACCGCCGTCCTGAACACGAGCCGGGTCGTAAAGGTCGCATCCGAGCCGTAACCGGAGTTTTCATTCACCTGCCTGAGCGCAGCCTTGAGGCGCTCAAGCTCTGAGCGCTCCTGCTCCGTCATTACGGAAGCTCCTTATACATCGCGGGCGCGTCCGCCTTGGTCGCGTTCTCGGTCACGGCGGTGACCTCGACCCTGAGCGTGCGCTGACCGAAGGCGATCTCTATCACGTCGCCGACCTTGACCTGATAGCTGGCCTTGACCTGCCTGCCGTTTACGCTGACGCGCTCGCCGTCGCAGGCATCGTTCGCGACGGTGCGGCGCTTTATCAGCCGGGAAACTTTCAGATATTTATCGAGCCTCATAACAGTCTCCTTATGAATGGATGACACCATCAGCTGACAAGAGCGTGTATGCTCCTGTCAGCTGATGGTACTATAAAACAGCCGCCTTTTCTGAACGGAAAGGCGGCTGAAAATCAAAGCTTATTCTTACTTTGCGACGACGTCCTTCAGAGCCTTACCGGCCTTGAAAACGGGAACGCGGCTTGCGGGGATCTGGATCTCTTCCTTGGTCTTGGGGTTGCGGCCGACGCGGGCGTTGCGCTCCTTGACCTCAAATGCGCCGAAGCCGACGAGCTGAACCTTGTCGCCGCCGACGAGAGCTGCGGTAATGGCCTCGAATGCTGCGTTAACAGCCTTTTCGCTGTCCTTCTTGGAAAGAGCGGTCTTTTCTGCGACGGCTGCTACGAGTTCTGCCTTATTCATTATATATTTCCTCCTAATTGATTCTACGGCTTGCTGCCTGTTTATTGGAGTGTTCCCCAAAAGGCGGTGGAATACTCATTGCCGTACTGCCCGCTGAACGGACAGCAGTCAAACTCTACCACACTTTTCCTTGTTTATCAAGAGAAAATTGCAATATAATCAGAGTTTCACATAAAAATTAACGGATATGCAGGAAATTCGCAATTTTTTCACCGCCGGGGATGAGTTTCATGTCCTCCTTGGTGATGGAGCGCAGCGCGATGGTCGACACGAGGTACACTGCCACCGCGACGGCGATGGCCACGAGCATGCACAGCGCGATGCGCGACCACGAAACCGCGCCTATGAAGCGCGAGCCCAGGCCGTATATCGCCCAGGCTGCCGCGCCCATGAGGACGCTTGCGGCGAGGGGACGGGCGAATATGCCGAAGAGCTTCGGACGGTACTTGAGAGAAACGCAGATGAAAATGTAGTTCATCAGCGCCATGACGACATAGCTGACGAGAGTTCCGACCGGCGCGCCGTATATGTTGATGGAACGCTGCGCGACGAGGAACCAGTTGACAATGATCTTCACGAGCCCGCCGCTTATCATCGTGACCATGGTGAGCTTTTCATGCCCGGAGGCCTGAAGAATGGCGTTTTCCATCAGCACCGTGCAGACGAAGAACGAGGCTGCGCCCATTATTGCCAGCAGCCCCGGCCCCGCGGCGTTGCTGTTGGGGTAGAGGACGTTCATTATCGGGTAGGCAAGGACAGTGAGCCCCACGCCCATCGGCAGGCTGATGACAGCGGAGATGCGCATAGCGTCCGCCGAGGTCCTGCGTGCAGCGGCGTTTGCGCCCTTGGCGATAGCACCGGATATTTCCGGGACGATCGCTATCGTGAGCGGCGTTATGAAGGCTGCGGGGAGATTAAAGAGCGTCTGCGCCTTGCCGTATACGCCGTAGAGCACCTTTGCCTGATAATAGGAGAAGCCCGCGGCGGACTGGAGACGGTTCATGCAGAGCTTGGAGTCGACGGAATTGAGGATGGCCATGATGCATGCGCCGAATGCAATGGGGATGCCGATGGAGAGAATGTCCTTGACGATCTTCCACGCGGGGTCGACGAGCTCATCATCGTCAGGCGTGTCGTTCGGGGCGTGGATGCCGGCAGTGTAGGGGGCGGAAAGCTCGGAGTAATGGCGGCGCTTGTATATTATCATATACAGCAGCGAAATGACCGAGCCGATGGAGACGCCGAGTATCGCGCCGGCGGAGCCGACAGGCTTGCCGTAGCCGGCTTTCAGCAGGCACGAGGCGAGGATGAGACCGGAGATGACCTTGAAGAGCACCTCGAGCACCTCGTCCACTGTCGTTGGGATCATATTGCCGTTGCCCTGACAGTAGCCGCGGTAGGCGGAGACAAGGCACACCAGCAGTATCGACGGCGCCATGGCCTTTATGCTCAGCGCGGCGTCGGGGTTCTCGAGATACTTCGCGGCGAGCCATTCAGGGAACAGGAACAGGATCAGCGCGAAGATGATGCCGATCACTGCAAAGGTCGCGAGCGCTACGCGGAAAGTCTTTTCCTCCTGCTTTGCGCGGCCGTTCGCGTCGGTCTCGGCGATAAGGCGCGAGAGCGCGACGGGCAGACCCGCGGTCGCCAGGGTGAAGAAAATGAAATAGATACTGTAGGCGCTGGTGAACATGGAATAGCCTTCGTCGCCCAGTATGTTGCCGAGAGGTATTTTATAGATGAAGCCCAGCAGCTTCATTATGATAACGCCGACGGTGAGTATCGCCGCGCCGTGTATGAAATTCTGCTTCTTTGCCATGCGGTGCCCTCCTGAAAGCAGGGATACTATAGATTTGAAAATACGTTCCAAATATACACGCATAATATTAAAAAATCAAGGGCAATACCGCGCAGACGGTATTGCCCTATAATTTAATGCTTAGTGCTTGGACAGAATGTGGCGCGCCACATGTACGCCGCTTGCGGAGGCGTGGGACAGGGAGTGAGTGACGCCGGAGCAGTCGCCGATGACATACAGACCGGGGCACTTGGTCTGGAGGTCGTCGTCTATCTCGACTTCCATGTTATAGAACTTGACCTCAACGCCGTAGAGCAGAGTGTCGTCATTGGCGGTGCCGGGGGCGATCTTGTCAAGAGCGTAAATCATCTCGATGATGCCGTCGAGTATACGCTTGGGGATGACAAGGCTCAGGTCGCCGGGAGTGGCGGCAAGGGTCGGCGTGACGAAATTTTCCTGGATCCTGCGCTCGGTGCTGCGGCGGCCGCGGACAAGGTCACCGAAGCGCTGCACCATAACGCCGCCGCCGAGCATGTTCGACAGGCGCGCGATGCTCTCGCCGTAGCCGTTGGAGTCCTTGAACGGCTCGGAGAAGTGCTTGGAGACGAGCAGGGCAAAGTTCGTGTTCTCGGTGTGCTTTGCGGGGTCCTCATAGCTGTGGCCGTTGACGGTGACGATGCCGTTGGTGTTCTCGTTGACGACGACGCCGTGCGGGTTCATGCAGAAGGTGCGCACCAGATCCTCGAACTTCTCCGTGCGGTAGACTATCTTGCTCTCGTAGAGCTCATCGGTGAGGTGGGAGAATATCTCCGCGGGCAGCTCGACGCGCACGCCGATGTCGACGCGGTTGGACTTGGTCGGGATATCCAGCGAGGAGCAGACGGATTCCATCCATTTGCTGCCGCTGCGGCCGACGGAGATGATGCAGTCGGTGCAGGTGTAGCTCTCGTTTCCGAGCTGGACCTCGTAGCCGCCCTCGACCTTGGCAACGCCCGTGACGGCAGACTCAAAGTGGAAGTCCACGCTGTCCTTGAGCTCGTTATATATGTTCTCCAGCACGACGTAGTTTATGTCGGTGCCGAGGTGGCGCACCTGCGCGTCAAGCAGGTGCAGGCCGTTTTCAAGGCACATGCGCTTGATGCCGGTGTTCGCGGTGGAATAGAGCTTCGTGCCCTCGCCGCCGTGGGTGCGGTTTATCTCGTCGACGTACATCATAAGGTCGATCGCTTCCTGCTTGCCGACGTGCTCATAGAGCGTGCCGCCGAACTGGTTTGTGATGTTGTACTTACCGTCGGAGAAAGCGCCCGCGCCGCCGAAGCCGCTCATTATATTGCAGATATTGCACTTGACGCAGGACTTGATCTTTTTGCCGTCGATGGGGCATCTGCGCTTATCCAGCGGACGGCCAAGCTCGAACACCGCGACCTTGAGCCCACAGTTTGCCTTGACCAGCTCGTAGGCGGAGAAGATACCGCCGGGGCCTGCGCCGATAACTATTACGTCGTAATCTGCCATTTTTAATCAATTCCTCTTTCGCAAAAAAATATACTGCCTGTCGTGTGCCCGGTTCCCGGTGGGAACAGCAGCCGACATAGCAGCGTCAATGTATCCTCGATTAGACTAACACACTTGACACCCGAAGTCAAGTGAATGAACTGTAAACATATCCGTCCCCTGACACAGTCAGGGGACGGATATGAATGAAAGCTTACTGCGCAGCTTCGTCAGCGGCCTCCGGTTCTGCGGTTTCCGCTGCATCCTCGGCGCTGTCCGCATCTTCACTTTGTGCGTCGGCCTCGGCTGCGGCTTGCTTCGCTTCCTCCGCGGCCTTCGCGTCAGGCGCGTAGACATAGCCGTAGACATAGTCCGTCACAACGGATCTGACGGTATCGCCGTTTTCAATGACGGTCGTTTTCGTGCGCCGGCCCTCGTCGTCATATTCGTATTTGATGCCGCCGATCAGCGTACCGTTCGCGTCGTACTTATCCTGCCGGACAAGAAGCTCACCCTCGTAGGTGTTTACGAAGTCGTAAACCGTGTCGCCCTCGGTATATTTTTCCATATTGCCGTGATCGTCGAACATCATGACCCAGAGCGCGTACTCGGTGCCATCGGCATAGGCAGAGCAGGAGCGGACAGTTCCATCGTCATAGTATTCATACTGGTAACTATATTGCAGCGCGCCGCCCTGGCCGAGAAAGTTCCCGTAAGCGTCATAGGCAGAGGAGACCTGATCACGCGTAAGGGTGTAGCTTCCGTCGGACTCGTAAGCGTACTCATAGGTCTGGTCATTCATAGAGGGATATTCGGAATACAGCTGCGTTTCGGACAGCAGGACGCCCTCGCTGTTATAGGCGTAGGTCGTCGTCAGCGGACCGGAGCAGCTTTCGTCATAGCTTACCGTCATGCTGACCAGACGCTGGACGAAGCCCTCGGCACGCTCCGCACTGTCGCGGTAATTGCCGAGCTTGGTATAGAGCGCGTATGCCTCATCAAAGCTACCGTTCTCAAGAAGCTCGCCCGCATTTTGATACATCGCTTTACTGGCTTTCTCAGCAGAGTCCTCATAATCGCCGAGCCCGGTATAGAGCTCGTATGCCTCATCGAAGCTGCCATCATCAAAAAGCTTGTCCGCTTTTTGATACAGCGCTTCATTGGCTTTCTCGGCGGAGTCCTCATAGTCGCCGAGCGCGATGAACGCATCGTGCGCCTCGTCATAGCTCTTGTTTTCAAGGAGCTTGCAGGCCTTGGCGTAGGCGGTGTTTTCCTGCCCCTTGCCCGCGGCCTCTGCGGCCTTTTCGGCGCTGTCCTTATAATTGCCGAGCTTTGTGAAAGCCACATCGGCTTCATTGTAGCGCCCGGCTTCGAGCAGGGCGAGAGCATCGTCATAGGCGCGGGCGTTTCTTGATGATATCACGGAGAAAACTATCGCTGCCGCTGCGATGACCGCGATGGGCGCCGCGATGCGCGCAATCTTCTTCGCTTTCTTCGCGTGCTCGTCACGCACGGCGTCAACAGCCGAGGCGTGCTCTGCCTCGCGGCGGAGACGCTCCGTCTTTTCCTTGCGGAGAGTGTCGACATCGAGCTTGGCGATGAGCGTGTCCAGCTCCTGACCGCATACATGGCAGTGCTCGCCGCCGCGGTTTATCTCACCGCAGGCGCACAGCCACAGATCCTTCTGACGCATGGGCACAAAGGCGCTCTTCGGCGTGGTGTCGATCCGGTACTGCTTTGCAAGCTCCTTGTCCCAGAGCTTCGTGTCGAGCCCGGCCTGCTCCTGCAGCGGTTCCCAGCTCCGGGAATCGGAGACGTAGCTGCCGCCGTCGGCATAATAGACCGCGAGCACCTCCGCAGAGTAGGAGCGCACCGAGCGGTCAGGGAGGTATACGGCCTCCTTCGCGCCCCAGTAATCATCGCGCCCCATCTCAAGGTCGAGGTACTGGTGCTCCTCGCGGCAGACCTCGGTCTTAGCCATGTCGTACCCGGTGATGAGCACCTTTATCGCGCGGATGGGACGGCTGCTTATGGAGCGGTACTTGAGCTGCGCCAGCACCTTTCCGGTCTGGTTATCCTTGAGCAGCGCCCCCGCCGCGATGACGAGCGGTGCGCCCTCCGTATAGAGATTCTCCGGGAGGGTATATAGCCTTGTATATCTTTCCGCCATGGTATCCCTCCTTAAAGATCGGGAAGCTCATCATTGCTGACGACGCTCTGCCCCACGCTTCTGTCGGGCATGGCGGCTATCAGCAGGTAGCCGACAAAGCCGAGAAGGAACGATATCCAGAAATACTTGCGCTCGTGGTAGCCCTTATCCTCAGCGATCCTGAAGAACTCACCGGCAACGAACCAGGAGATCACGAGCGCCGCGATGACGGCAAGGATGATAAGTATCGGGGAAAGCAGCCCGACAGAGTTCATGGTCACACCCACTTTCAAAAAGGGTTACATAACGTGTTAAATATTATACCAGCAGCGGGGCAAGAAATCAATAATGACTTGTGAACATTGTCGAAAAAGCGCTTTTCGCGGGTGTTGCTGTAGAAAAAATGCTCCCCTTGCTTACAAGGGGAGCTAATACTGCAAAAAAGCCTTGCAGAGTTTTTTGCCCGCAGCCCTTTTCGTCAAAGAACCATTGGTTCTTTGACGAAAGACGTTAGTGCTTTGAGTGCCTGGATCTCTTCTTATTACGCTTGGAGGTTATCACGATAGCCGCGATGATTGCGGCGATTATCGCCATGATGCTGATAACGGCAGCCGTGATGAGTGCCCCGGCGCTTGCTTCCTTAACAGGCGCGGCGCTCGCTGTAGGCGAGGGCAGGGGAGCGGCGGACGGAGAAGTGTTCGGAGAAACGCTCGGCGAAACAATTGCAGGCGAGACGCTTGCCGACGGCGAGGGCGCAGCCGTCGGAGACGCGCTCGGCTTCGGTGTCGGTGTTGCGGTAGGCTTTGGAGAGGGCGTGGCGGCGGTGACGGTTATCTTTGCCTTGCTCGTGTACTCCCAATCTCCGTCCTCGCTGCTGAACAGGCAGGCCACCGACCAGCCGTTCATGTCCAGGGGGACGTTTGAAATGGTGAATTCCTCGCCGTTCCCGCCGCTGACGCGCAGATTGGGAAAATAACCCCATATCTTGTCAAAGACTATCTCCGTGCCTTCCTTGTCGTAAAAGCGCCATGCGCACCATGAATAGTTATCCGCCCGGGCGATGAACATGGCAGCTCCGCCGGCTCTTATCGTCTCCCCGGTGGGATGCTTGGTTATTACCGGGACGGATGGTGTGGCAGTCGGTGCAGCGGTAGGCGATGTTGTCGGGGACGCGGTCGGCTCTTCGGTTGGTTCCGTGGTCGGTGTTTCGGTGGGAGCAGTAGTCGGTTCGCCGGTCTCGACCTCGGACGGCGTCTCCGGTTCCTGCGCATAGGCCGCGGGAAACAGCGCCGCCGACAGGAGCAGCGCCAGCAATACGGCTATAAATCTCTGAGCTTTCATTTTATCGACCTCTTTCGTAGGCAGATTTTACAATTCTAAGCATATATTAAAATTGTGACTTTTTCAAGACCCGGGCAAAATTGGCATGATCTGCTGCAGCAGACGCTCC
>CAVFGM010000144.1:0-8050 GCA_963621955.1 Bacteroidaceae bacterium | reverse complement strand
GCGCTCATCATCTCACCGGTGAGATTGTCAAGCTCATCATCGGTGATGCCCATTTTGTTTATCATATCGTCCACTGGCTTGATGTGCAGCTCGCGGGCGCATTTAAGGCACAGGCCCTCGTTCTTGGCCTGGCCGTTTTCGATCTTGGTTATGAATACCACGGCAACGTTCTTGCCGCAGCGTGAGCACATTGTAGGCTGCATTTATTGCCTCCGTATATCTTATATATTTCTTACAAAAGACCGCCGGTCAGAAAATCGAAAATCAGGAAGAAGCGGCCGAGCGTCGTGTGGGACATGGTCTCCGCGCCGATAACGAGGCCCATGAAGCTCAAGAGCCAGCACAGGAGCACGCAGTAAAGGAAGCCCTTGATAAAGCCCATTATCGCGCCGCCTACTTCGTCCACGCTCTCCATGTTCGGCAGCCTGAAGGAGAGGTTCCCTACATTGCCGAGCGCCACGAGCAGGATAAGGATCAGCAGGAACGCCACGACCATAAGCCCCACACGGGTAAGGGTATCGCACAGGACGGAGACGACCGCCTTGGTCATAGTGACCCCGTCGGTATCGGCAAGGCTCACAGCGTCGCCCGCAAGCTCCTCCGCGCGCTTTTCATAAAGCCCCATCGCGGTGAAGCACTCATAGGCATAGTCATAGCGCAGAGAGGAATCCTGCGCGAGGATATCCTCAAGCGAAAGGTCGCTGCTGCCGTAGCCCATTCTATCAAGAATGGCGTCACGGTTCTTTGAGGAGTCCACATAGCCGTCGACAAAAGGCTCGACTGCCGGGACGATCTCATGCGAATACGCCGAAGCGAGGAGACTGCCGCCGAAGAGCGCGATGATTATCGCGAGTATCCCGGCGATACCCCCGACGAGCCCCTTCTTGTAGCCGTTCCACGTGCACAGGGCAATTATCAGTATCAGTACGATGTCAATGATAGCTCTCATATGTACCTGCCATCCTTTGTATATGCCGGCGGTGTACCGCCTGTTTTCTCTTCTTCCCCGGCAGCTATTACTGTATCACAAGTTTATGAACAAATATAGCATTAATAACCGGAAAGATAAGGCTGTGTTTTTTAGTCCTTGTTCATCATTTCGCCCGCCGCGCCGTCGTACCAGACGCGGTTGAGATACAATCCCTGCGGCGGCATGGTCGGCCCGGTGAGGCGCCGGTCGCCCTTTTCAAGAAGCGCGGGGATATCCTCCGGGCGGAGCTTGCCGTAGGACGCATAGACCATGGTACCGACCATGGCTCTGCACATATTGTAGAGGAAGCCGTCGGCACAGATAGAGACGGTGATGATGTCCCCCTCTTTCTCGGCACGGCACCAATAGACCGTCCGCACGGTGGTCTTCGTCTCGGTGCCGACGCTGCGCACGGCCTTAAAATCGTGCGTGCCCTCGAAAGCTGCGGCGGCGCGGCTGAACTGCTCCATATCGAGCCGCTGCGGATAGAAGCAGACGCGGTCTTTAAGGAACGGATCGCGGATATTGCTATTGTGTATTTTATATATATATTCCTTTTTTATACACGAGCCGATCGCGTTGAAGCCCTCTTCGACCTCGACCGCATCCGTCACGGCGATATCGTCCGGCAGGCGGGAATTTACCGCGAGCGGCATACGCTCCATGGGGATGTTCGTCTCGGCATGGAAGTTTGCGCAGTAGCGCAGCGCATGCACTCCCGCGTCAGTTCTGCCGCAGCCGACGACCTTCGTGCGCATGCCGAGCACCTTTTCCAGCGCTTCCTCGACAGTCTGCGCGACGCTTATTTCATTTTTCTGGATCTGCCAGCCGTGGTAGCGGCTCCCGTCATAGCGCAGGCGCAGAGCAATATTTTTCATGATCACAGGCCGAACTTCTTCAAAACTATTATCCCGGCGAGGAATGCCGCGCCGGTGATGAGCGCCGCCCAGTCAATTCCCTGCATCTGCAGGTGCTTCATCCTCGTGCGCCCCTCGCCGCCGTGGTAGCAGCGGCTCTCCATTGCGATGGCAAGCTCGTCCGCGCGGCGGAATGCCGACACGAACAGCGGCACCAGCACCGGCAGCAGCGCCTTTGCGCGGCTCATAAGGCTGCCCGTCTCAAAGTCCGCCCCGCGCGCTTTCTGCGCGGACATGATCTTGTCCGTCTCCTCGATGAGTGTTGGGATGAACCTGAGCGCCATGCTCATCATCATTGTCATCTCATGCACGGGGACCTTTATCTTCTTGAGCGGCGCGAACAGCAGCTCCATCCCGTCCGTCAGGGCGATGGGGCTCGTGGTATAGGTCAGCAGAAACGTGCCGGTAATGAGCAGGATGATGCGAAGCACCATCTGAAACGCGCGTGCGATGCCCTCCCATGTCACGATCCAGCCGGGGAGCACGGGCGTGCCCTCGGTATAGAAGATGTTGAGCAGCGCCGTCAGCGCGATTATGAACAGCATGGGCTTGAGTCCCTTGAAGATGCTGCCCGGCTTTATCTTTGATGCCGCCATGCACCCAGCGGTCGCCGCGGTGACGGCGATGTAGGATATCCAGCCCGAGGTCTGGAACAGCGCAACGATATACACCACGACGAGGATGAGCTTCGTCCTCGGGTCGAGCCGGTGCGCAATGGTATTGCCCGGGAAGAACTGGCCGAGGGTGATATCTTTCAGCATTTCCCCGCCTCCTTTATCTTCAGGATGGCGGCGAGCAGCTGCTCATGCGTATATATGCTTTCCGGCAGCGCGACGCCGCGGCGGCGCAGCGCCATTGCAAGCTCCGTCGCGTGCGGCACGTCAAGGCCGATGCCGGTAAGCTCCTCGGGTCTTGAAAAGACCTCCTCGGGCGTGCCGTCCATGACCACGTGTCCCTTGTCAAAGACAAGGATACGCTCGGCAAGTCGGGCGACATCGTCCATGCTGTGGCTGACGATGATGACCGTTGCACCGGTCTTTTCCCGGTAGGCGCAGAGGTTTTCCTGTATCTGCCGACAGCCGGCGGGGTCGAGCCCCGCGGTAGGCTCATCGAGCACGAGCACCTCCGGGCGCATCGCGATAACGCCTGCGATGGCTATGCGCCGCTTCTGCCCGCCCGAGAGCTCCAGCGGGGAGCGCTCGAACAGCTCCTCATCGATGCCGGTGAAGCCCGCGGCTTCGCGCACGCGGCTGTCGATCTCCTCCTCGGAGAGCTTCATATTTGTGGGGCCAAAGGCGATGTCCTTATACACCGTCTCCTCAAAGAGCTGGTACTCCGGGTACTGGAACACGAGCCCGACCTTGAACCTTATCGCCTTGCGGGTAAACTTATCCTTATTTATATCCTCGCCGCCGCAGAACACCGCGCCCGAGGTGGGCTGGAGCAGCGCGTTGAGGTGCTGTATAAAGGTGGACTTCCCGGAGCCGGTGTGGCCGATCACACCGATCAGCTGCCCCTGCGGGAGTACGAGGTCAATCCCCTCGATCGCCGCCTTTTCAAAAGGAGTGCCCACGCTGTATACGTGGCACAGGCGCTCCGTCTTTATCTCTGCCATTTATCAAGAGTCTCCGTTCTCTTTAATGCTTCAGTGCCGCCGCGATCTCGTCCGCGCAGGCGTCAACCTGAAGAGCCTCGGTGTCGAGGTCAAAGCCCGCTTTCCTGAGATCGTGCAGCAGCCGCGTCGTCTCCGGTACGGTCAGTCCCTCGCGCTCCAGGAGCGCGGCGTCGGCAAAGACCTTTTCGGGCGTGCCGTCGGAAACGATGCTGCCGTTTGACATTATTATAAGTCTGTCCGCGCCGACGCACTCATCCATGTGATGCGTTATCAGCACAACGGTCATGCCCTTTTCGCGGCACAGCCGCGTCACGGTCGAGATGACCTCGCGCCGCCCCTGCGGGTCGAGCATGGCGGTCGGCTCGTCAAGGACGATTATCTCCGGCTCCATCGCAATGACGCCCGCTATTGCGACGCGCTGCTTCTGTCCGCCCGAGAGCAGGTGCGGGGCGTGCTGGCGCAGCTCATACATACCGACCTGGCCGAGAGCCGCATCCACGCGGCGGCGTATCTCCTCCGGGGCAACGCCGAGGTTTTCCGGGGCAAAGGCCACATCGTCCTCCACAACGTTTGCGACGATCTGGTTATCCGGGTTCTGGAACACCATGCCGACATTGCGGCGCACATCAATGACGCGCTCCTCCTCGGCGGTGTCGATCCCGCAGACCGTCACGCGCCCCTCGTCCGGGACAAGGATGGCGTTCATATGCTTTGCAAGGGTCGACTTTCCGGAGCCGTTATGCCCCAGCACGGCAACAAAGCTGCCCTTTTCTATCTCAAGGTCTATCCCGCAGAGGCTCTCAAGCTCGTCCCCGGGATAGGTGTAGTGTACATTTTCAAACCTGATGATCGCGTCCAAGGCAAATTTCCTTTCATGCCTCCCAGCGGCAGCTTGCTCCGCAGGGGAGATACAGTCCGCTGTCAGTAACGGGCAGGCCGAGCTCCTGGCTCTCGCTGCTGCCGCCGAACTTCTTTGTGAATATGCTCTCCGTCACATAGCTGAGCACCGACGCGGAAAGCCCGGTAGTATACGAATTGATGAGCACAAATAACGGCTCGTCCGACAGCACCCCGGCGCACAGCGACACGAACGGCCAGAGGTTCTGCTCAAGCTTCCAGACCTCGCCGCCGGGGCCGCGCCCGTAGGACGGCGGGTCCATAATGATAGCGTCATATTTATGCCCGCGGCGTATCTCGCGCTCGACGAACTTTGCGCAGTCGTCAACGATCCAGCGTATCGGCGCATCCGAGAGGCCCGAGGCCGCGGCGTTCTCCTTGCCCCATGCGACCATGCCCTTTGCCGCGTCCACATGGCACACGCTCGCCCCCGCCTTTGCGCAGGCGACAGTCGCAGCGCCCGTATAGCCGAAGAGGTTCAGGACGCTGATTGGCCGATTGGCGGCGCGGATCTTCCGCATCGCCCAGTCCCAGTTCGCGGCCTGTTCGGGGAAGAGCCCGGTGTGCTTGAAGTTCATGGGCTTAACATTGAAGGTCAGTTCGCCGTAGCGTATCTTCCAGTTCTCGGGAAGGTGCCCTTTGTCCCAGCTGCCGCCGCCCGTCTCGCTGCGGCGATAGCGCGCGTCGCGGTCGTTCCAGTGTGAGTTGCGGCGCGGGGTGTCCCATATCGCCTGAGGGTCCGGGCGCACAAGGTAATAGCGCCCCCAGCGCTCCAGCTTCTCTCCCTTGGAACAGTCTATAAGTTCAAAATCCTGCCATTTATCTGCGATCCACATATCAGTCTCCGTTTCCCTCCCTGCCGTTTTCGGTCACGGGGGATGATTATCACATATTAAGACAGTGTATTTTATCATTAAAGCCGTGGCAGGTCAAGGACTTCGAGCCGACACGTGGGTACAAAAGAAAAACTTCCGCAGAAATATTTTCTGCGGAAGTAATATGTGCAGTTTTTCAGCCTTACATTACAAAGCCGAGCACCGTGTACAGTACGATCGACACACCTGCGCATATCGCAGCGTAAGGGATCTGGGTCTTTACATGGTCGATGATGTCGCAGCCGGAGGTGGCACAGGACATTATTGTGGTGTCGGATATCGGGGAACAGTGGTCGCCGAAGATGGAGCCGCCGAAAATAGCGCCGGCCACAAGCTCGATATTGACGCCCATGTTTATCGCCATCGGCAGGCAGATGACGGACATTATCGCCATCGTGCCCATAGAGGTACCGGTCGCGAAGGACAGGAGCATGCACAGCAGGAAGCTCAGCATCGGCAGCAGCGCCGGGGTGAGCACACCCATGAACACAGCTGTGAGGTAATTGCCGGTGTCAAGGCTCTTGACGAGATTGCCCATCGTGAAGCCGAAGAGCAGCACCGCCGCCATCGGCAGCATAGTGCCCATGCCCTTGAACATTTCGTTTATAACGCTCTCAACGGTGTACTGCTTCTGCACGACGCAGAGGATACAGATCGTCAGCACGGCGAGGACGCAGCCCCACAGCAGGCTCTGCATGCCCGCGCCCTGAGTCGGGTTGCCGTTGCCGGTAACGGTGAGGGTGGCGAGGATGGTCGCGATAAGCACGCACATCGGCAGAACCATGTTGATGACTCTGGGCTTTGCGTCGCTGACCTTATCGGCGGCATCGCTGAGCGCTCCGCCGTGACCCGGCTCGTCAAGCTCGCCGGTCTTTTCGGCGCGCTCCTCGGCCTTGCGCATCGGGCCAAAGTTTATGTTGAAGAGGCATACCGCAAGCGTGCCGAACACGGCAAGGATGCAGTAGAAGTTCAGCGGGATGGACTTGAGCAGCACAGATATCGCCTCGCCCTCGGCGACACCGCCGGAGGTGAGATAGCCGGTCATTGCGGCGAGCCAGCCGCTGAGCGGAAAGAGCACGCACCACGGAGTAGAAGTAGCGTGGATGATGAACGCGGACTTCTCATGCGGCACCTTGAGCGCGTCATTGAACGGGCGGGAGATGGAGCCGGTCACCATGCAGCTGAGGGAACCGGAGGTAAAGATGATGATGCCGAGCAGCCATGTGAAGAGGTTTGCGCCGCGCTTGGACTTGATGAGCGCGCGCTTTTTGAGCATGACCTCGGTGAAGCCGTCGATGCCGCCGGACTTCTCGATGAGGTAAATGAGCGCGCCGATCAGCAGAAAGGACGCAAGCACGATGGTGTTGCTGTTGCTCTCAAAGGTGTGGATGAAGCTGTAGAAGGTCTCATTGAGCCCTGCCAGCAGCGCTCCGCTGCAGAGCACCATTGAGCCGACAAAGATGCCTATCAGCAGGGAGATAAACACGTTTTTCGTCACCAGCGCCAGAACTATAGTCAGCAGCGGCGGGACGACAGACCAGAAACCGAATTGCATTTTTCTTTCCTCCTCTTTCCTATTCCTTACACTTTCCTTACGCTTCTGCCGAGCCTCGGGTCAACTATCCGGCAGTCCTTCGCGGCGATTTCGCCGCCTATCAGTACACAGTCTATTCCGACCGGCGGCAGCACAGGCTCGCTGAAGCTTGCGCAGTCGCTGATTTTTTCCGGATCAAAGACGACGACGTCAGCATCCGCGCCGACGTTCAGCCGACCCTTGCTTGCAAGGCCGAGTCTGTCTGCGGGCATGGCCGTCATCATGTTCACCGCCTCATACATCCCGAGCTTCCCCGTCCGCACGAACTGCGCGATAAGTCTCGGGAACGCCCCGGCGGCGCGCGGGTGACCCTGACCGTGGGACATGATCCCGTCGCTTGCGAGCATCACGTTCGGATGGCTCAGCGCGAGGTCGACATCCCGCTCGCGCATGACGTAGCATACCGTCAGGCACTCGGGCATTTCGCGGCGCACCTTTTTGAATATCTCCTCGGTGCAGCGCTGCCCCTTATACTCGCCCTCGCATAGCTCGACCGCGTCGTAGCCGCAGCCGTAGCGCTCCATCCAGCCATCGTCATAGGTGGTGGAGCCGAGCGTGGTGGAGAAAGCATAATATGGGTAGCAGTCACAGCTCACGTCGAGGCCGCGGAGCCTGTATTCATCGGCGATGCGCAGAAACTCCTCCATCTGCCCGAAGCCTGCCATGCTGCCTATGTGCGACACCTGCACCGGTATATCGAGCTTTCGGCCGATTTCAAGCAGCTCGCGTTCGGAGTCGAACACTTCATCGGCGTCCGAGCGGATATGCGCGGCGATGAGCCGTCCATAGTCCCGGCAGGGAGACGCCGTCTCAAGCAGCTCCTCCTCATCAAGGCCGGGAACATAGCGTATCCCGTAGGACACGCCGAAGCAGCCTCGGCGAAGGCAGTCCGCTATCTCCTCACGCATCTGCGCGCGCTGTGCCGCCGTTGTCTTTCCGTAGCGGTCTGCAGCTCCCGCGTGCTCGCGGAACCATGCGTGCCCCGCCAGCATCGCGACATTTACCGCCGCACCGTCCCGATCAACTATGTCGAGATAGTCCGCGGGGTTGCAGCAGCTCAGGCCGCAGTTGCCGCCGACAGCCGTCGTCACGCCCATACGCAGCATGCAGTTGAATATGGCCTTGTCGGTATCGGAGTATATCCTCCCGTCAGGCTCGACAGGATCCTCATGCATATGTATA
>CAVFGM010000143.1:0-20208 GCA_963621955.1 Bacteroidaceae bacterium | reverse complement strand
CATGATTTTTCTGAGGCGTGATATACAAAAAACACCGGGTGTCTCTCCACATCATGAGAGACACCCGGTGTTCAGCTGTTCTTCACATTATGCCTGCGCTCAAGCAGGTCGCGCAGCGGCGGGAGCAGTACAAAGGTAAGGACAGTGTTCGACACGCAGTGTATCACGTCATACGGTATGCCGGTTATCCACCACGACAGTGCCATCTGCCAGCCGCCGATAAACAGATACGGCACGGCACACATCGCGCCGAAGAACAGGCCGTGTGCCCCGGCGATCGCGGCCCAGAGTGCGCGGCTGCGGCTGCTGCGGAATGGGAGTGCAATGAGCACGACGATCGGCCATACATAGAGATACATCAGGTTCCATATCCCGGCTCCGTACAGCGCGATCTCCAGGAGCGCAAAGCCGAAGGCCGGATAGAGCGCCTTCAAGCCGTAAATTATCGTCGCCAAAAGCAGCAGAAGCGTGACGGGGTGCACATTCGGGATGACGCGCAGGCACTCCTTGCCCGCGACCATCAGCGCGCAGAACAGCGACAGCTCCGCGACCTCGCGGATTGTGAGCTTACCAACCGACATTCAGGACGAAATCATAGACATCGCCGTCAGCAACAGGCTGGCTGTCCACGCCGAGCTCGGCAAACGCGCCGTTCACGCTGTAGCCCCACCATTCCTGCTTGCTCTCGTCAGCGGCTTCGCCGTCGACGGAGGTCACATAAAGTCCGTACTGGCTCTCCGTGCCCTCGATCAGGTTCTCCTGCTCAAGCGCCGCGCGGAGATATTCAGCGTCTGTATATATGGTATAGCTCGCGTCGTCCCCGTTCAGGTGGTCGACATTCACGACGATCTCCTTGCTGCCCTGCTGGGTCTCAGGCTTTGCCGCCTGCCACACGAAAAGCGCAGCGACTGCCAGCACCAGTACAAGCGCAAGCGCGATAATGCCTTTTTTGTTGTTCTTGAACATAAGGTTTCCTCTCCTTTTTCTCAATTCAGCGACAGGATAGCACAGAATCCGTCCCGCGTCAATTGACGCAAAAAAAGTCGGAGCAAAGCGAACTTTGCTCCGACATGGTCCGAGTGACTGGAGTTGAACCAGCGGCCTCTTGAACCCCATTCAAGCGCGCTACCATCTGCGCTACACCCGGAAATATCTGCATTGATTTTCAACGCTCGATTATATTAGCACAAAGCCCGAGAAAAAGCAATACCCAAATTGCTATTTTTTATCTGTTTTTCGCCGATATTATCCGGCAGTCACCCGTTATAAGATGACTGCCGGCTCTTTTACCGCCTATTTGCTCTTTTCTTCCGGCCGCGGCTCCTCCCAGCCGCGCTCGAGCAGCCAGTAGCTATGCTCGCTGCGGTCGTATTCGCCGTCCTTGGCCATGCCGCGCTCAAGCTTGAGCCGCGTCTCATAGGCGCGCAGTTCCTGGATCGTAAAGCCGAGCCCCAGCTCCTCCGCTACCGGCAGCAGCGCAAACTCCGTCAGCGCTTCGCGTATCTCATAGCTGCCTGGATACGCCGCGACATTCTCCTCCACGCGGCTGCGCACCGCTGGGTCAGAATCGTATATCTCGAAAAATTTCCCTACATTTTCTTTCATTACTCTCTCCGTTCAGAAAAAGAATCTATTGTTATTATCGATGTATTTGTCATTTGCCGAAAGGCGGCGCACGAGGATCAGCGACACGACGAACAGCAGCACCACAAACACCGCGAATATCCCGCTGACCCCCGCATCTTCATAGGTCGCGATGAAGTCATAGCAGCCGTGGATGAGCGCGGGCAGCAGCAGCGCCATCGTGCGGCAGGTCTTAGAGCGGCGTTCAAAGCCTGCGCCCTCCCAGCGCTTTGCCATGCCGTACCACGCGCCCATGAACACGCCGAAGCAGGCGTGCCCCGGTACCGCCGTGACCGCGCGGATGAGCGCCGTGCCGAAGCCGTACATCGCAACATAGCCCAGGTTCTCCCACAGCGCAAAGCCTAAGGAGACGGACACGCCGTAGACAACGCCGTCAAACTGGCAGTTGAAGTTGATGTCCCGCCACGTCCGCTTCTTGAGCAGGAGGTATTTTGACCCCTCCTCCGAGAATGCGACGATGCCGAAGTACAGCACGGCATTGTACGCAACGCTCCCCTCGGGCAGCCAGCTGCCCAGCACCGCGGTGCCGATCTGTTCGAGCACCATCGCTATCGCCGTCGACAGTACGCCGAAAAATACCAGCGAGAGGATCATCGAAACAGGCTCCTTCTCAAGCCGGTCAGCCTGATAGACCTTTATGAGCAGCACGACGGCAGGAATTATCGCCGCGGCCGCAAGGACAGGATCAATATAGTATATCGCCATTAATCAGAGTCACCCCGGGTCTCTTTTTATTTTACTGACTCAAAATCGGTCGTGCCGTTTACAAGCTCGCCGTCTATAAATGTCGCCATAAGCCTGAGTTCCTTATTGAGCACGAGGAAATCCGCGCACTTACCGGTCTCGAGTGAGCCGATGCTGTCAAACACGCCGATGTCCTTCGCTGGAGTCTCGGTCATGGCCCTGACAGCGGCTTCGAGCGGCACGCCGTAGGACACGACGTTGCGCAGCTCCTGAAGCAGATTGCTCGATGAACCGGCTATCGTGCCGTCAAGCAGCGTCGCGCGCCCATCGCGCACGATCATCGGCAGGCCTCCGAGATTATAGCGCCCGTCGCAGAGCCCGGCGCAGCGCAGAGAGTCGCTGACGATGATGAGCCTGTCGCCGAACATCTTATGTACCGCCATTATCATCGCCGGGTGGATATGCACGCCGTCGCAGATCAGCTCGACATTCGCCCCCGCCGTGAGCGCCGCGCCGGCAAGTCCGGGCTTTCTGTGGTGGAAAGGCTCCATGCCGTTGAAGAGATGCGTCACGTGCGTCGCGCCCGCCTCAAAGCCGGCCATTGCCTGATCGTAGTCCGCAGTGCTGTGGCCGAGAGAGACGGTGCAGACCTTCGACGCCTCGCGGATAAAGTCCAATGCCCCCTCGACCTCCGGGGCGACGGTTATAAGGCGCACTATCCCGCCGCTCAGCTCGTTGAGCTCGTTAAAGAGTGCAATATCCGGCTTCCGGATGTTATCTGGGTTCTGCGCGCCGCACTTGCCGCGCGAGACGAACGGGCCTTCAAGATGCACTCCCGCGCACTTGGCCTCGCCGCCGAAGCGCTCATAGGTGCGGATGTTCTTCATCGCGCCTCTCAGCTCGTCCGCGGGAACGGTCAGCGTCGTGAAGCAGAAAGACGTGACGCCGTTGTCCGAATAAAACTGCGCCAGATGATGTATCTGCTCGGCGGTGCAGTCGCTCGCGTCTATCCCCATCGCGCCGTGGGTGTGCACGTCGATAAGGCCGGGGATGATATATGCCCCGCAGGCGTCCAGCCCCTCGCCGGGAGAAAATGAACGTATATGACTGTCAAATTCGATGGATGTGCTTTCAAAGTGTCCGCTGCGGTATACTTTTGCATTGTTGATTATCATGCTGAAAACCTCCATTCATTGTCGTCTTATGCCGTATATTTTAAATGTATATAGCTGTTTATAGGATATCACCTATCCGCGCCGCCGTCAAACCAATTATTTTCTGACAAAGAGCTTAAAACTGCTCCCGCCGCAGCCCGTACAGCGCAGCGCCCGGCCGCGCAGCAGCAGGTCGACTGCCTTGCCCCGGCGCATGTACCGGCTTTCTCTGCCGCAGAGCTCGCAGCGGATGATGTACTTTGCTTCCGCGCGGCGGCTCTCCGCCGCCTGTCCCTTTTCCGGGGCGAGCCGCTCAGGGCTGCACCCGATGCGGCGGCACATATCCTTCCACACCTTATCGTGTCCGTGTCTCTCCCCGGGGTGGAGGAGATACACCGCGGCGTGCGCGTACTCATGGCGTACGGTGTCCCAGAACTGCTCGTCGTCCTCCAAGATCAAATAAGAGAGCGTGATGCACAGGCCGTCTCTACCGCCCCGGCGCGGGCTGCGGAAGCTGCCAAGCTGCTTCACGGCGCGCTTTGATATCTTCAGTTCGATCCCCGAGGTATCGACCCCGCAGAGCCTGTCGAGCCTGTCATATTCCGCGCGCACCTCTTCAAGACTGTGCATTTCTTCGCGCTCCTCTCCCTTATTTCTGTGATTTCAGCTTAACACAGCGGTCTTTGTAATGCAAGGCCGCGTTTTATAGATTAATATTTCTCATAGATATGCGCGTATCATTTCATTAATATCCGTTATATTTCACATTGAGTGAACATTACGGCAGCGGATTATTCCACACTATGCCGAAATGCAAAATTTCTCTTGCATTTGCGCGTTTCCGATGCTATATTTCTCACATCAATTAAATACCGGCCGGGCTTCAGCAGTCTTTCCCGCAAGTTTCTCTCAAAGCTGATATCCGGGATTCATTACAAAGGCGTCATTATTAATGCAGTTCTGTAATGGATAAAAGTTTGACATACATTAAATTTATACATATACGTCATTCTTGTCAACCGGTATCTATCAAATAAGGAGGATACAAGCATGCAGGCATTTATCGATTTCTTCACCGGAGCCCTTAACGACTTCGCGTGGCTGTACATGTTCCTGCCCTGCGTCATGGTCGGCGGCATACTGCTGACCGTCCGCACCAAGGCAGTGCAGTTCAGCCACTTCGGCTACACCATGAAAAATACCGTCGGCAAGATGTTCAAAAAGACGGAAGCCGGCAAAGGCGCCGTCACGCCGCTACAGGCCGTGACCACCGCTCTTGCCGCCACCGTCGGCACCGGCAATATAGTCGGTACCTCGCAGGCCATCGCCCTCGGCGGCTACGGTGCTGTGTTCTGGCTGTGGGTCGCCGCACTGCTTGGCATGGTCATAAAGTACTCGGAGGTCGTGCTCTCCATCCAATACCGCCAGCGCGATGAAAAGGGCGACTGGGTCGGCGGCCCGATGTATTACATCGCCGGTATCGGCCCGAAGTGGAAGTGGCTGGCTATGGTGTATGCCGGTCTTGCAGGCATCGCGTGCTTCGGCATCGGCAACATGAGCCAGGTGAACGCCATCACCGGCTCCATCACGAACGCCATCACCGCCTTCTTCACGATAAACGACAGCGGCATCACCGTTATTCACTGGATCATCGGTCTGTCCCTCGCGGCTCTCGTCGCGCTGATCCTGCTCGGCGGCATCAAGCGCATCGGCAAGGTAGCTGAAAAGCTCGTCCCGATCATGAGCGTATTTTATGTGCTCGTCTGCCTCGGCGTCATCTTCTCTCACGCAGGGAACATCGGCGGCGCTTTTGCGAAGATATTCACCGCCGCGTTCAGCCCGCGCGCCGTCCTCGGCGCGGCCTCCGGTATTGCGCTCAAGGAAGCGCTTGTCTGGGGTCTCAGGCGCAGCGCATTCTCGAATGAGGCCGGTCTCGGCTCGGCGGCTATCGCGCACGCCGCGGCGGAAACTCCCTCGGCCGTGCATCAGGGGCTCTACGGTATCTTCGAGGTCTTTGTTGACACCATCGTCATCTGCAGCATGACAGCGCTGACGATCATATGCAGCGGCGTCGATATCAACTTCGGCGTGAAGCCCGGCTCCGAACTCATCACCGCCGCTGTCGCAACGATATTCGGCGACAAGCTCGCCGCGCTCTTCGTGGCCGTCGCGCTGATCCTCTTCGCGTTCTCGACTGTCCTCGGCTGGGCGCTCTACGGCAGCCGCTGCGCGCAGTACCTGTTCGGCACCAAGGCGATCAAGTACTATCAGGCCGCTTTCGCGATCGTCATCGTCATCGGCTGCGTCTCCCCGATAGACATCGTCTGGAACATCGCCGATACCTTCAACGGTCTCATGGCTATCCCGAACTTTGTGGGTCTGTTCGCGCTCTCCGGCGTTGTGGCAAAGCTCACGAAGGAGCACTTCTCCGATTCCGCGGCAATGCTCGAGGACGAGATATACACCTGATAACATCGATAACTGTTAAAACGCCACCGGTCATTGACCGATGGCGTTTTTGATCATCCGAATATAAAATCGACCGTGTTGTTGACATACTCGCTCATGCGCGCAGGATCCTTGAACATATGATCCGCGCCGTTTATCTCGATGAGCATGAGATCGTTCTGCTCCGCGAAGCGGCGCACCGCGTCTATCGGCACGGTCTCGTCCCGCGTGCCGTGCATGATGAGCATGCTGTCGGCAAAGGCAGAGAAGTCGTACTGCATGATGTCGTTCTCGGCAAGAGAGTCCAGGAACTGGCGGTTGATCTTAAATTTCTTCTCGAAGCCGACGACCGCATCCTTTCCCTTGCGCAGCTTGTCAAGGTCCGCCTCCGTCAGGTACAGTCCGGTGAATATCTCATGCAGGTTCACCGCCGGGCAGCGCAGCACGACGCTGTCAAACGGGCTGCCGTGCTCGTGCATATACTTGAGCACCGCGTATCCGCCGAAGCTCGTCCCGTTGAAGCTGATGCTCTCAGGCTCAAACCTTTCGCGGGCATACTCCAGCACCGCCGTCAGGTACGTGTCACAGTCAGCAAGGGTGAAACGCGGCTTAACATCCTCCCCGTGGCACGGCCAGTCAAAGGTCAGCAGCGCCGCGTCCTTATGCACCGGGAGCATACGCTCCGCCACGCGCTTTGCCGCTGCGTTCTCCTTGCTGCCGCCGAAGCCGTGGCAGGAGATAATGAGTTTTTTTATCGAATTTGCATCGGCGCAGTACAGCTTGCATTTTACGCTGTAACCGCTGCCGACAATGTCAAAATACTTTTCTTTCATAGCTTTGCCTGCGGCATATTCCACTTGAACACCGTCGCCAGAATGCGCAGCGCGGTGATAAGCACCGTTATAATGATCGTCGACAGGGTCTGATCGACGCCGAAGCGCAGCAGCAGATAGTACCCTATCGCGCCGACAATGGACGCGATGGCGTATATTCTCTTGCGCAGCACCTTGGGCATCGCGTCGATAAGCACGTCGCGCAGCATACCGCCGCCGACGCCGGTCGTCATGCCCATGAGCACCAGAAGAAATGGGTTGCCCATCCCGTACTGGTCAATTGCCATCTGCACACCGCTGACCGTGAACACGCCGAGGCCGAGCGCGTCGAACACGTTCACGACGCTGTCAAGCTTATCGCGGTTCTGCCGGTAATGCTCGCGGCGGATGCACGCATCAAGAAATACCAGCAGCGCGCTGCCCACGGCGATCGCCACATAGGCATAGCTTGTGAACATCCGCGGCGGGAACCAGCCGAGCAGCACGTCCCTTATGACGCCGCCGCCGAGCGCCGTTATGACTGCGAGAAACAGCACGCCGAAGAGATCGGCTCCTCTCTCCATCGCGGCCATCGCGCCGCATATGCCGAAGGCTATAACGCCTATGACTTCTAACCAGAACATTCCGAGTTTCCCGTAACCCTATCCTTAATTAAATATTGAACCTGAAATTGGTGATGTCTCCGTCCTGCATGACGTAGTCCTTGCCCTCAAGGCGGAGCAGTCCCTTTTCCTTTGCCGCGGCCATGCTGCCGCAGGCCTTGAGATCGTCAAAAGCGACTATCTCAGCGCGGATGAAGCCGCGCTCTATATCGCTGTGTACCTTGCCGGCAGCCTTCGGAGCCTTCGTGCCGCGCGTGATGGTCCATGCGTGGACATCGTCCTCACCGGCGGTGAGGAACGAGATGTAGCCCAGCAGGTCATAAGAGGTCTTGATAAGGCGGTCAAGCCCCGTCTCGGTCAGGCCGAGGTCGGCCATGAACATTTCGGCCTCGTCAGGCTCCATACCGGCAATGTCCTCCTCGAACTTTGCCGCGACCGGCAGCACCGCCGCGCCCTGCTCGTCCGCTATCTTCTTGAGAGCGGCAAAGTTTGCGTTAGTGCCGAGGTTCATCATGCCGTCCTCGTCGAGGTTCGCGGCATAGATCACGGGCTTTACGGTCAGCAGGCCGCCGTCGACAAGAATGTCGCTGTCCTCATCGGTGAACTCAAAGCTGCGTGCGGGCTTCTCATCAGTGAGGTGTGCGATGAGCGCTTCGCACATCTCGCACTCGCGCTTATACTTCTTATCGCCGCTCTTGGCGTTCTTCTTTGCGCGCTCAAGACGGCGCTCGACGATCTCGATATCCGCAAGTATCAGCTCAAGGTCAAAGGCCTCGGCGTCGCGCTTCGCGTCGGCGGGCTCAAGGAAGATCTCGTCATTATCAAAGCAGCGCACGACGTGCACCAGCGCGTCGGTCTGGCGGATGGCCTGAAAGACCTCGTTGCTCTTGCCGGTACCGACGTTCACGCCCGCGACGTCGACGAACTCTATCGTCGCCGGGGTGTACTTCTTCGGGTGGTAGTACTCCGCGAGCCAGTCAAGGCGCTCGTCGGGTACCTTTGCCGTGCCGATGTTGGGCTTTGCCCCTGCCATTGCGTATGCGCTTGTCTCGGCATTGGAGCCGGTGAGGGCGTTGAAAAGAGTGGTCTTGCCGACGTTGGGCAGACCCGCTATGCCAAGCTTCATATATTCTGCATCTCCTTAAAGGTCTGTATAACGTATTGATTATAGCAGATGCCGCCCCTACTCTCAAGCCGTTTTCGCAAAAAAAGCTGCATCAGCCGTTCTCCGCCGCAGCTTTAGGCGCGAACCTGCGCGAGGGCTTATAGTACATAAGCGCGACGAAGATCATAAACGCAGTCGCCGCAAGGCTTATCGGGTAGACCATCATAACAGACTGGAAAGTCTGCACACTGGCAAAAACCGTCTTGACCCACACTATTCTTATTCCGCACACGCCGAGCATCGTCAGCACGGCCGGGGTCAGCGAGATGCCGAAGCCGCGCAGGTATCCGGACATCGTGTTATACATCAGACTGAAAACATGCGCCAGAAGCACCAACCTCATACGCGAATAGCCAAGTTCAATGACCTCGGGGTCATTGTTGAAGAGTGCAAGCAGCGGATGTCCGAAATACAGGATGAGCGATATCGCAATGCCGAGCACGACAAAGCCCTCCAGCATGGACAGCAGCAGCGTCTTCTTGCAGCGCTCAAGCTGGCCTGCGCCGTAGTTCTGGCCGACAAAGGTCGTGCAGGCCTGGCTGAAAGAGTCAAGGACGTTAAAGGTGATGACCTCCATGTTCCATGACGCGCTCGAGGCCGCCATGACCAACGTGCCGAGACTGTTGATGGCCGACTGAATGACCATGTTCGATATCGCGAAGACCGCGCTCTGCACACCTGCCGGCAGGCCGATGCGCAGGATGTGCCGCAGGCTTCTCATATTTATACGCAGCTTGGAGATATCAAGGCGGATATAGTCATTCGCCTTTCTCAGGCGGAAGAACAGGATCACCGCGCTTATCGCGTTTGAGATCACTGTCGCGATCGCAACTCCGTCCACAGTCATGCCCAGCACGATTACAAAGAACAGGTTCAGTATCACATTGATGACGCCGGATATCGCGAGCGTCGCAAGAGGCCCTTTCGTATCGCCGATGCTTCTGAATATTGCGGCCTCAAAGTTATAAAGCAGGATGACCGGCATACCTATCAGGTATATCCGCAGGTACAGCAGTGCAAGCGGGAGCACCTCATCCGGCACGCTCATCATGCGCAGCAGCGGCTCCGCCGCAAGCTCACCTATAAGTGCTATTACAAAGCCGCCCAAGACAGCAAACAGCAGCGCCGTGTGCACCGCGCGCTGCGCAGCGTCAGTATCCTCGCGCCCAATAGCGCCCGCGATAACGACGTTCGCGCCGAGGGCGACGCCGGTAAAAAGGTTCACCACAAGGCTCACGACCGAGCTGTTGGCACCCACTGCGGCGACTGCCGCCGTGCGCGCTTCCCCGGCAAAGTTGCCGACGACCGCAAGGTCGGATGCATTGAACAGCTGCCCGAGTATCGCCGTTGCTGCAACAGGCAGCGCAAACAGCGGGATCTTGTTCCATATTGGGCCATGCAGCATATCTATGCCGCTCTTTTTCATTTTCATTCTTCTTTCCATACTTTTTTCACGAATCGGTAGTATATTACTCCTCATTTCGTATGGCAAGCCCCGATCAGTGAACTTTTTATGAATTTATATTGTCAGTAAAATAACTGGTAAAAACGCAGAAAACACAGGTGCAGTATAATTACTGCACCTGTGCGTCCATATATTATTCTTTTGTATCTTCGCCGCTCGGCTCAGCCGGCTTATCCCCGCCGGTGGTCCCGGGCTGCGTTTCGGGTTCTTCCTTCTTTTCCTCGGCGTAGCCGTCGGTCATGGATATCTTGCGCGCGGGGCGCTCGATGGTGGTGTCCTCCCTGACCTTGCGCGCCTCCTGCGGAGCAAGGGGCATGAACTCGCCGTGGTCGAAGTAGTAATTGAACTCCTCAGCCTCCATCGTCTCATGCACCAGCAGGTACTCGGCGATGGCGCGAAGCTGGTCGGCGTGCTCGGTGAGGATGCGCTCGCACTCGGCGGCGGCCTTGTCGAAGATTGCCTTGACCTCTTCATCGATAATGCCGGCGGTCTCCTCGGAATAGCTCTTGGTCTGGCCGAAGTCGCGGCCGATGAAGATGGAGTGGCCGGAGCTGTCAAAGGATATGGGTCCGAGCCTGTCGCTCATGCCATAGCGGGTGACCATGTCGCGCGCGATAGACGTGGCCTGATGGATGTCCCCGGAAGCGCCGGTGGAGATATCGTCAAGGAACAGCTTCTCGGCCATTCTTCCGCCGAGAGCCATGACGATGTTCTCAAACATCTCGGACTGGGACTTGAAGTTTTCAAGATCCTCCTGCGGGCGCATCAGTGTAAAGCCGCCTGCCATGCCGCGCGGGATGATGGTGATATAATGCACCGGGTCGACGTGCGGCAGATAGTGTGCCGCGACGGCGTGGCCGGATTCGTGGTAAGCGGTGAGGCGTCTCGCCTTCTCGCTCATCTTGCGGCTCTTCTTCTCCGGGCCCATCTGCACCTTGAGTATGGCCTCGTCCACGTCCTCCATGTTGATGAAGCGGTGGCGGCGGCGCACTGCGAGCAGTGCCGCCTCGTTCATAAGGTTCTCAAGATCGGCGCCCGCAAAGCCGGGAGTGCCCTTGGCGATGGAGTTGAGGTCGACGTCCTCCGCAAGCTGCTTGTCTCTGGCATGGATCTTCAGTATCGCCTCGCGGCCGCGGATATCGGGCAGGCCGACATACACCTGACGGTCAAAGCGGCCGGGACGCAGCAGCGCGTTATCGAGGATGTCGGCGCGGTTCGTCGCCGCCATGACTATGACGCCCTCGTTGCTGCCGAAGCCGTCCATCTCAACGAGCAGCTGGTTGAGCGTCTGCTCGCGCTCATCGTGTCCGCCGCCGAGGCCGCTGCCTCTCTGGCGGCCGACAGCGTCGATCTCATCGATGAAGATGATCGCCGGGGCGACCTTCTTTGCCTGCTCGAACAGGTCGCGCACACGACCCGCGCCGACGCCGACATAGAGCTCGACAAAGTCAGAGCCCGAAATGGACAGGAACTGCACACCGGCTTCGCCCGCGACAGCCTTTGCAAGCAGGGTCTTACCGGTTCCCGGAGGGCCGACGAGCAGCACGCCCTTGGGTATGCGCGCGCCCATCGCGGTATAGGCCTTGGGGTTCTTGAGGAAGTCGACGATCTCGGACAGTTCCTCCTTCTCCTCATCGCAGCCTGCGACATCGGCAAAGGTCTTCTTGTTCTTCTCGTCGCTGCCGAGGCGGGTGCGTGCCTTGGAGAACTTGGCGATACCGCCCGCTCCGCCGCCGGCCTTGTTCATCATCACATACCACAGCGCCATCACGCCGACCATGACGAGCACATAGGGTATCATGCTCGCCCACCACGGCGCGACGAAGCCTTCGTCGTAGTCGTACTGTTCGAGGACGCCGGACTCGTACTGGCTCTTAATGATGTCCTTGAAGTCCTCATAGAACACGCCGAAGCTGTAGAGGTCGTACTTCATTTCTTCGGTCGGTGCTATGGCGTCGCCCGTTCTGACCTCAAGGATAATGGTGCTGCCCTCGGTTCTGAACGACTGCACCTTTTCCTCGGTGAAGAGATCGACGAGGTCGGAGTAGTTCTTTATCTTGTTGGTGTCCTTGTCCCCGGTCATGGTGAAGATCACGGCCATCATTATCACGATGAGCAGCACGTAAAATCCCAGATCCCGGGCTCGGTTGCGGTTAGGTTTCAAGTATATGTCACATCCTTCTTATACGATGGAGAATACGATATAAATGCTCAGGAGTATATCTCCGGCTTGAGCACGCCGATATACGGCAGGTTGCGGTAGCGCTCGTTATAGTCGAGCCCGTAGCCGACGACGAAAGCGTCCGGCACCTCAAAGCAGGAGTAATCGGCATAGACGTCCGCCTTGCGTCTGGCGGGCTTATCCATAAGCGTGACGATGGATATCGACGCGGGCTTTCTGACCATGAGGTAATTCTTGAGGTAGCTGAGGGTGACGCCGGAGTCGAGGATATCCTCAACGATAATAAGGTGACGCCCCTCGATGTCCTCACTCAGATCCTTGTTTATCTTGACGGCGCCGGTGGAGCTTGTGCCGCTGTAGGACGAGACGGCCATGAAGTCCATCGAGCACTGTATGTCTACATAGCGCATGAGATCGGCCATGAAAATGAAGCAGCCCTTGAGCACGCCCACGAATATCGGGTCCTTGCCCGCGAAGTCGCGGCTTATCTTCGCGCCGGCTTCTGCCACGCGCGCCTTGATCTCATCCTCACCGATCAGAATTCTTTCAATATCCTCGTGCATTGAATGTGTCTCCCGTTTTTCTCTTTTCTATTTGTCCAATGCCGCTGCGCGGCTTGAGCTTAAATTTCGCTGAAGCTTATCTTCAGCACCCTGTCGCCCGCCTTAGGGGCGGCGCGCTCGTCAACGGCGATGCCGCAGACGGCAAGTATCCCTTTATCGTCCCGGATGACCGGGGCAGTGTCTCTCTGATATTGGCTGAAGCCCGCTTCTATGAACAGGCTCTTCAGGCTCTTTGTACACCCGCGCCCCAGCGGCCTCATGCGGTCGCCCGGACGCCGTCCGGTGCAGGTTACAGCAGAGTTAATATTCTCATATTTAATGTAATAAGTCTTGAACAAGCCGTTAATTTCTTCCCTGTATTCGGTAAATTCCGCGCTCATGCGCAGCCCCGCTTCGGGCAGATCTGTCACCGTGCCGGGGATCACCGCGCGCTCCGGGAGCGTGACGCTCTCCTGCGCCGTGAGATACAGCCGCCCCTGGTCGCACACGAGACGGCGTCCCGTAATATCAAGGCTCCGCACGCCGGTACCGCGGCACAGTCTGAGCGCCGCATCGGTCTGCTCCATCGTGAGCCCCGTGCCGAGAAGCTGACGCAGCACGCGCGAAGCTATCGCCGGGTGCAGCGCGGAAAGCTCTTTCGTGGGGAGGCTCCCATCATGGAAGTTCTTTTCAATGAAATCTGACGCGAGGGAAGAAAGGCAGTCCTCATCCCGTCCCAAGAGCTCCGCCGTGCGCCCCGCGGCCTCGGAGAGCGCAGGGTTTATCTGCCGCAGCACAGGCATGACCTTGTGACGGATGAGGTTGCGGCTATAGTCATCGCTGCCGTTCGTGCTGTCCTCGATGTGCTCGATGCCGTTTTCGGCAAGGTACTGCTCTATCTGCGCACGGCTCACGCCAAGCAGCGGACGGATGATATTATCGCGCCGCACGGGAATGCCGCGCAGGCCGAGCGCGCCGCTGCCGCGGGTGAGGTTGAAGATGAGCGTCTCGGCGTTATCATCGGCATTGTGCGCCGTGGCAATAAGCCCGCAGCCGCGCTCCTGCGCAGTGCTTTGCAGGAACTCATAGCGAAGCCGCCGTGCCGCTTCCTCGGTACCGAGTCCATGCGCCGAGGCATAGCCCGGCACATCCCCGTGACCGACGATGCACTCTATTCCATGCTCCGCGCACCAGCTTTCCACAAAGCACGCGTCCCGTATGGATTCCTCGCCGCGTATGCCGTGCTCATAGTGCGCGGCGATAACGTCCGCGCCATTTGAATAGAGCAAGTGCAGCAGGCACATCGAGTCCGCGCCGCCGGACACCGCGCACAGTATGCGCTCCCCGGCAAGGGCGGACATGTCAAGCTTAATAGTCATCTTCGCGGCGCTTTTCTATCGAGCTGAAGCTTGTGTACTCGGGCAGCCATGACAGCTCGACCGTGCCTGTCTGGCCTTTGCGGTTCTTGAGTATGATAGCCTCGGCAAGATTTGGGTTTTCGCTTTCCTTATTATAATAACCGTCGCGGTACAGACCTATGACGACGTCCGCGTCCTGCTCGATAGCACCGGATTCACGCAGGTCGGAGAGCATGGGGCGCTTATCCTGACGCGATTCGTTGGCACGCGACAGCTGCGACAGGCAAATGACCGGGACGTTCAGCTCCTTGGCCATGATCTTCAGCATACGGCTTATATCGCTGACGGCCTGAGTGCGGCTCTCGTTCGACCAGCTGTGTCCGCTGCCGGCGGACTGCATCAGCTGGAGGTAGTCAATGACCACAAGGTCGAGGTTCGGCACGCGGCGGCACTGGGCGTTCATGTCCGACACGGTGAGCGTCGGGTTATCGTCGATGCGGATATCGGTCTGGCTGAGCGTCTGCGCGGCGTCGGAAATATCGCGCCACTGCTGCTCGGTGAGCTGGCCTGTCAGCAGGTTCTGCGACGGGATCAGCGCCGCGCGCGACAGCAGTCTCATAACAAGCTGCTCACGCGACATTTCGAGCGAGAAGATGGCAACGGTCTTGTGCTGGCTCATGGCAGCGGTGAGCGCCATGTTCAGCGCGATACTCGTTTTACCCATACCGGGTCGGGCGGCCACAAGGATAAGCTCGGATTTATTAAGGCCGAGGGTCACCCTGTCAAGGTCTGGAAGACCGGTCGAGATGCCGGGGATCTGGTTTCCGGAGGTCGCGGCTTCGGACAGCTCGTCAAACACGTTCTGCACGACAGAGGACACCGGCATAAGGCCGCCGACGTTGCGTCCCTGACGCAGCGCGTAGATGCGCCGCTCCGCGGCTTCGAGCATCGTCTCTGCTTCGCCCGAGCCCTCGTAGACCATGCTGTTTATCTCGTCCGCCGCTTCGCCGAGACGGCGCAGCAGCGCGCGGTCGCGCACTATCGCAGCATACTCCATGACGTTTGCCGCCGTCGGCGTGACGCGCATGACCTCGGCGACATATGCGTCGTTATTCTCCTGATACACGCCCCTGACCTTCATTTGGTCAAGCACTGTGACGGGGTCGATGGTCTGCCCGTAGGAGAACATGGCGTACATCGTCTCATAAATATCCCGGTTGAGCTTCACATAGAACTCATCCGGCTTCAGCTTTTCCAGCACCTCCGGGATGCACCGGGGGTCTATGAGCATAGAGCCTATGACCGCCTGCTCCGCCGGTGCGGAGTACGGTGTTTTTTTGCCCAGCAGTTCGTCCATTACCTGATCCCCAGTCCGACCTTGCGGCCTGATTTATTATCCCTCTACGACCAGAACGTTTATCGTTCCGCTGACCTCGTAGCCAAGCTTTGCCTTGACGCTGAAGCTGCCGAAAGTCTTTATCGGCTCGGCCTGAACGATCTTGTTCTTCTCGATGTCGATATCGAACTGTGCCTTGAGTGCGTCGCTTATTTCCTGGGAAGTGACAGCGCCGAAGAGCTTGCCCGCGTTGCCGGCCTTGGCTTTGATGATGACCTGCACGCCGCCGAGCCTCTTTGCGTTCTCCTCAGCCTGCGCTTTCTCCTTGGCGATCTGCGCGGCCTTTGCCTTTTCCTTGAGCTTGAGCGCGTTTATGTTGTCAGCGGTCGCCTCGGAGGCAAGCTTGCGCGGGAGCAGGTAGTTTCTTGCGTAGCCGTCGGAGACTTCCTTCAGCTCGCCCTTCTTGCCCTGACCCTTGACGTCTTCATGAAAAATAACCTTCATTTTCTATTATCCCCTTTCAGGCAAAATAATCATCTATGGCGGCATATATTTTGCTTACCGCCTCTTTGAGGGTCTCACCCTGCTGGAACTGCACCGCCGCGGCGCTTCTGTTGCCGCCGCCGCCGAGCTTTTCCATGATGAGCTGTACATTGAGTTCGCCTATCGAGCGCGCGGAGGCGAACACTCCGCCCTTGCCGTCGGGCGCGACGACGATAGACGCATCCACGCCGGAGACGTTCAGCAGCTCGTCCGCCGCCTGCGCGGCAACTACGCGCTCCTGCGGCTCCTCGGGCGCGGCGATGGCGACCTTGCGGTAGAGCTTCGCGCTCTGGAGTATCTTATACTTTGCGACGGTGTCCTCCATGTCCGACTGGAACAGGCGCTTGACCGCCGCCGTGTCCGCGCCGTGCCGGCGCAGCACCGCCGCCGCGTCAAAGGTGCGCTCGCCGGTGCGGATGGTGAAGCTCTTGGTATCGAGCACGATGCCGGACATCAGCGCCTCGGCCTCGCAGCGGAGCATATCCGTCGCTTCGGGAAGCTCCTGGATTATCTCGGTCATAAGCTCGCACGCCGAAGACGCATAAGGCTCGATAAAGCCGAGTGCGGCGTCGTGTATATAGGTCGCGGCGACGCGGTGATGGTCTATGACCGCGACGCGCTTGCACAGATTCAGCAGATCCGGGCACTCCACCTGCTCGGGGCGGTTCGTGTCCACAACGGCGAGGAGCGTGTGCGCGTCGACCTTTGAGGGCGCTTCCTGCGGAGTGAGGAATATGTCCTTATACTCCGGCTCGCGGCGCACCATATCTATAAGCGGGGTCGCGGCGCAGTGCTTCGTATCCGCAACTATCGAGGCGTGCACGCCGAGCTGCCGCGCAAGGCAGCAAACGCCGACTGCCGCGCCGATGCTGTCCAGATCTCCGAAGCGGTGACCCATGACAAGCACCTTGGAGGAGTCCTTTATAAGCTCGGAGAAGGCATTGGCCATAACGCGGGACTTGACCTTGGTACGCTTCTCTATCTCGAAGCCGCGCCCACCGTAGAACTCGAAGCTCATCTTGTTCTTGATAACGGTCTGGTCTCCGCCGCGGGAGAGTGCAAGCTCACCTGCCATGTCCGCAAACTGGAGCGCTTCGCCGAAATTGTCTGCATCCGCGCCAAGGCCGATGCTTATGGACGCGGCGATGCCGCTGGGGCTTTCGACCTCGTGCATCTCCTCGGTGATCTTGAACTTGCCGGCCTTGAGCCACTCAAGGTCGCGCCGCTCCATCAGGACGATGTACCTGTCGCGGTCATAACGGCGCAGGATGCCGTCAAAGGACGAACACCACTGGCCGAGCTTGTCCTCCACTGCATCGCGGATATCGTTCTTTATGCGCTCCGGCTGGTTCTTGGTGAGCTCTTCGAGGTTATCGATGATGATGACGCCCGCGATCGGGCGGCTGTTCTCATACTCGATGCGGATGTTGTCATAGTCCGTGACGTCCACCCAGTAGGTTATGCCCATGAACGGGCTCTTTTCCTTATCCTTATCGGAGCGGATGATGTTGCCGTGCAGCTGATATTTCCGATTGCCTACTTCAAGCAGCGTCGGGTACCTGGTCTTGCCCTCGAGCAGCCACTTGCCCGAGAACTGCGGCACAAGCTCCGTCAGGTTCGCGTCGAGCCGCGTGCCGGTCTCGCCGCACATCTTGAAGAACATTTCGTTGCCCCAGATAATGCGCGAATCGTCCAGCCCGAACACCGCGATCGGCAGCGGGAAATTCGTCAGCGTGCTGCTCTTGGCGTTCTCCGTCTCGTATGTCACGGATTCGATATAAGCCCTGAGCTGCTTCTCTCTCCTGCGCTTTGACAGGAAGAAGAAGATCAGCAGCAGCAGAATGGCTCCGCCCTCTATAGCCGCAAGCGTGTACATGCCGTACAGCAGCGTCGCGGCAGCAAATGCGACAAGCAGGATCAGCGGCAGCTTGCCGGGTTCGGCAAGACGCCTGAGATTCTTGTTCAAGCCGCGCACCTCCTCTTTAAGATGTCTCTCTATCTTCTTTGGCTATCCGTATGGGATAAATTTCCATAGTAATCCACGATACGATATTTTATTATATCAAATCCGTCACCCGTTTACAACAAATAATTTGCGTCCGTTCACAGATAATAAGCGTAAAGCAAGCGATTGTAAAAGGGGGGCATCATTATAAAAGCAGTTATCATGGCAGGCGGCATGGGCACACGGCTCAGGAGCATCACCGGCGACACGCCGAAGCCGATGGTTCCGCTGCTCGGCCGGCCGATGATGGAGCACATAATCATCCTTCTGCGCGAGCAGGGCTTTACGGATATCTGCGCAGCGGTGCGGTACCGCGCAGGCGATATCATGGGCTATTTCGGCGACGGCAGCCGCTTCGGCGTAAGGCTTCAGTACCGCGTGGAGGAGCGCGCGCTCGGCACCGCCGGCGGCGTAAAGAACTGCCGGAAATTTTATGGCGATGAAGATTTTCTTGTCATAAGCGGGGACGCCGCCTGTGATTTTGAGCTGCGCACGCTCATGGACGTGCACCGCAGGCGCGGCGCGGACGCGACTATCGCGCTCTTTCGCAGCAGCGAGCCGCTGCGCTACGGGCTCGCCGTGACAGACTCCGGAGGGCTCGTGCGCTCGTTCATCGAAAAACCCGACTGGAGCCGTGTCGTCACCGATCTTATAAACACCGGGATATACGTGCTCTCCCCGCACGCGATGGAGCTTGTGCCGGACGGCACGGAGTATGACTTCGGCAAACAGCTTTTCCCGCAGCTTCTCGAGAGCGGCGGGACAGTCCTCGGCGTACCGATGGACGGCTGCTGGTGCGACGTCGGCACTCCCCTGTCCTATTACCGCTGCTGTGTCGACGCGCTCGAGGGGCGGCTGCGCCTTGATCTCCCGGAGCAGTTCCGTCCCGGGAGTGCACCCAAAGCGGAGGACGCCCCCGAGGATGCAGATTACGCGGAGGAGTGCCCCTGTGAAAGCCGCGCGGAGCTCATGGGCGCGCTGTCCGAGCTGATGCTCGACATGGGCGCGGACTACTCCGACGGTCTGCGCCTGCGTACAGAGCGTTATTCGCTGCACATCCGCCCCTGCGCTGACCGCTCGGCCGTCAGGATCGGCGTGCGCGCGGACGACGCAGAGTTTGCAAAGGAGCTTGCGCTCTCGGCAAAGGCTCTTGCCCAGGCGCTGAAGCTATGAAAAATAGCTGTCTCAGACAAGAGACAGCTATTTTTCATAGCACGGTTGAGCGTGTAAAGATCAAGGCTTGAGGATGACAACGGCTTTATCGTACCGTGACCAATCCAGCCGCTGCCCGCAGCGGTCGCAGAAACGCTGGTACTCTCTGTCGAGGGTGAGCTTGCATCGCGGACACACGGGATAGGTGCCGAGAGTGCTGATAAACCTGCTCCTGGTGACCAGCATTGCCCGTCTAAATGATGCGGCAGATGCTTTCACGTAGCAGCACCTGCCGTTTCCTTGACGCTGATCGGATTTATAATATCTGCATCCAGAACCTCCGCTATGCGCAGAAGCATATCAATGGTCGGGTTCGCAGTGCCGTGCTCGATGCGCCTCAGATATGAAAGGCTCATCTCGCATTCAAGAGCAAGATACTCCTGTGAGAAGCCTTTTTGCGTGCGCAGAGCGACTATGGTTCTACCGATATCGTCATGTACTGACATAAAATACCACCTCGGCCAAACCATAGGAGGTATTTTCCGATAGCACCAGACGATATATAGGCGGTCGGGAAATTTTTTAGGCAGCTGCTGCCATGAACGGGTCTCTTTAAGAATGGCGGATATATATTGCGGAGCTTGCTTTTCTGCCGCTTTAACCGCACATTGTTTCCTTGATTATATCGGAATTGAACGCCGGATGCAATTAATTTCTTAACAGCAGTTTGTGAATCTTTCGATAATTTTCTGTTTGGAAGGGCTAAAGGCATCGTAAAAGCGTAAAGATCGCTATAGCTCCTTTCTGCCCTACTGCCAAAGTTAAATATGCGAATTCTATTTTTTGTGTAAAATAACGCCCACATTTTTGTGGGCGTTATCGCTGTGATACTTAGTCAGATACAAAACGCGGCGTAGAGAGGAACGGTCTTTTTGTTGTCCTCAAAGCCGAAGTTTTTAGCAGAGAGCTTGATAGCGTAAGCGGGCTTGTAGGTGTCCATATAGACCTTCAAGCTCTTGGCCTTGGTGTTGTCGGCAGATTTGACCTCAATGGGAATGAGCTGCCCGTCACGCTGAATGATAAAATCAATTTCAG
>CAVFGM010000142.1:0-23257 GCA_963621955.1 Bacteroidaceae bacterium | reverse complement strand
GGTAGTCCTCGGTCAGGAAGGTACGGAGGAACTGCCATGCCGCGTCCTTATGCTGGCAGGTGCTGCTCATGGCGTAGGAGGACTCCGTGGTTATCATGTTGCCCACGCCGTGCATCGTCGGGAAGCCCTTTATCGTAACAGGCGAGCCGAACATCTGCTCGAAGTTGCTGTACATATAGTCTGCGCTGAAGAAGTTTGCCGACGTCAGCATCTGCTTGCCCTCGCGGATGCGGTTGGCGGCGGTGTCCTCCTCGGTGTATTCGGCGTTCTCGTAGTCAAAGTCCTTGTTGTTCTGGTTTGCAAACTCAAGCAGCTTCACAAAGTCCTCACTGTCAAAGCGGCACTCGCCGGTGCTCCAGTCCATGTAATCGTCCATGTCGAGCGCAAGGCACAGCGTCAGCAGGGTGTTGCGGTCGTAGCCGTAGTCAAAGCCCTCGCAGCCCTCGGGCATTTTCGCGAGCGCTTCATAGTACTCGTCGTATGTCCAGCCCGGGGTATCGCCGACGATGGAAGTCGCGCCGACTGCCGAGAGGATGCCGAATCCCGCGCAGGCGGTGTAGAGCCCGCCGTTTACCTCGAGCGCAGCAAAGACGTTAGGGAAATAATCGCTGCGGTCAAGCTCGCTGTCCGCGTCGATATAGGGGTAGAGATCCTCGAGCAGCCCCTTTGCCGCGTACTGGCGGTAGGGGGTCTGGGTATCGAGGGCGAGGATGTCCGGCATGTTCCCGGCCATGATCTCGGTGTTGAGCTTGGTGAGGCCGGCGGTGTAGTCGTCCTCGGTGTTATACTCAGAGTAATCCACAAGGTCGATGCGGTACTTGTCATTCGAGCGGTTGAAAGCTATGACGGCCTTCTGGGTGGTGTCATCCACATACATGGTGGCCATGCTCAGGCTGATCTTCTGCGGCACGGAGTCATAGGGAACCTTGGAGACGGTGACATAGTCAAGGCTGTAGGTCTCGGCCTTGTCGTCGTAGCCGCCGGTGAAGCCGCTGATCGTTCCGTCATCGGACACGTTCACAAGTGCGAGCTCGTTGCTGTCGACATCGCAGCTTATCCAGCTGAATAGCTTCTCGGCTGTCTCGGTCTCAAGAGAGTAGCCATAGAAGTTGACGCCGCTGGTGTAATACAGGTCGTAATCCCCGCCGCCGCTGATGAGATCGTAGGCGTCGGAAGGCATGGTGTAGCTCGTGCTGTCAAAGGCTCCGGCCTTGCTGTCAACGATATTGAGCACGAAGTCATAGCTGCTCATGTCCATTGTCAGCACGCCGATGCGCCCGTCGCGCAGTCTTGCGATGGAATAGATGTAGCCGTCGACCGGGATCTCGTATGCGAGACTGCCGTCCGGCGCAAACGCGGTGAGCTTGCTGCTGCTCATCACAAGGGCGTTCCCGGCTTCGTCGACCACGAACTGGCTGACATAGAAGTCATCATATGACGTGCCCGCATCAAGCTTCGCGCTGCTCACCTCCGCGCCGGTCTTGTCGAGCACGCGCAGGTAGTAGGTGTTCTCGCTCTGGTAGTAATTATAGTACTCGCTGCTGTCGCTCTTGATATCGGCGGGGGCGTCCGACCATGAGAGGTAGACGTTCTCGATGACCGTCAGACTGCCGTCGTCATTTGCGGCGATACCGGCGATGCTGTGGCTGCTTGCGTAGTCGCGCTTATCCGCGTTGCTCTGATCCTCCTCGACAGGGACGTAGCTTTCGAGCTTCGTCACCTTGCCGCTGAAGTCCGTGAAAGAGATGTACGGCGCGTACACGTCATACTGCCCCTCATAATCGGGCGTCACGCCCTCGGGGGTGTTGTCGCCGACCTTCTCGTCGCCGACGCTGTAGAACCCATCGGCGGTCACGGTCTGGGGCTGGGAGCTGTCCTTGCTGTTTTCGCGCAGCTTTGTGAAGCTCGCGCTGTAAACAAATTCCGGGGCAGGCTCGTTATTCTTCGTGTCGGTCTGCTTCGTATTGCTGTCTGTGCGTCCGCTCTGGCCGCAGGCGGCAAGGCTGAATATCATGCACAGCGCTATAAGCAGTGCGGCACAGGATCTGAATTTATGCTTCATGTTGTCCTCCTGATAGATTTGATACGCCCTGCATTATAGCACATGTTGTTATGTAAATTTCTTAAGTTTTCATAAACGATGTTTAATTCGTCTTAATGAAAATAAAGGCAGCACTGCAAGTGCTGCCTTTGGGTTTTATTTCTTCGCCGCCGTTTTGAATGCGAACACGATGTTCACGATGCTCAGCGCGGCGACGGTGCCGACGAGCGCCAGCTCGAAGCTGAACGGGATAAGGTTTCTCACAAGGACGATGATGCCGAGCAGGACAATGTCCACCATTATGCGCAGGAGGTTTGCGATGAGCATGGCGGAATCCTTGTTCTTTTTGATCGCGGCCTTTGTGATGGAGCAGTTTATAAAAGCGCCGATGCAGCCCCAGACGATCCCGGCCAGAGCGCCGATAACATATTTCATAATGCGTCCCTCTTTGTTGTTTTTATAAATGTAAATCAAATTTTACCATAACTGCGAGCTTTTGCCAAGCACGGATCATCAGGCGTTTCAAATTTCCAATGCAGCATTTGCCGCGGCTATATTTCTGCCCGGCGCAGATAATAACAGCGTCGAAATGTTCGACAAAATTAAAAAGAGAGAGGAACGATATCCATGAGCCCCAAGGAACTGCTCTATATTGAGGACGCGCTCGGCCACACCCAGTATCTTATGACCCAGTGCCGCACAGCTGCAAGCCAGCTTACAGACCCCGTACTGCGCCAGCAGGCGCAGCAGCTTCTCAACGGCAACCAGAGACTGTTCGCAAAGTTTTACGAGCTTGTATAAGGAGGCACGGCAATGAACGACAAAGACATTATGGAAGGCATACTTCTGACGACCAAGGGCGTGTGCGATCTGTATATGCACGGCTCCATTGAGTCCGCGACGCCGAATGTGCACCAGACCTTCAACGCCGCGCTCAATGATGCGCTGTGCATGCAGAACAATATCTATAACGAGATGGCGCAGCACGGCTGGTACCCCTCGGAGCAGGCTCAGCCGCAGCAGATCCAGCAGATAAGGCAGAAGTTCTCAAGCGTGCAGTAACATGAAAGTCAGGCGGGAAGCATGGCCTCCCGCCTGACTTTTACATAGCTGTTATATCACATTACGGCTTTCTGCCATTGCAGAAGTAGAACACGGTGAGAAGACCGGGCCCGCAGTGCGCGCCGATGACGACGCCGAGGTTGCTGATGGTTATCTCGCCCACGTCGGGGAAGGCCGCGCGCACCTCATCGCGCACGTGCTCGGCGTCTTTGAGGCAGTCGGCATGGAGAATGTGCATCTCAAGACCCTTGGTGTCGATCTGCTTGAGGTCGTCCGTGACGCCGCGCAGTATCTCCGCGAGCGCTGCCTTTCTGCCGCGCACCTTCTTTGCCACGTCGAGCGTGCCGCCGTCGGGGACGTACAGCACGGGCTTTACCGACAGCAGGGAGCCGACAAGCGCCGAGGCATTCGAGACGCGGCCGCCGGCCTTGAGATAGTTGAGGTCGTCCACAGTGAAGCGGTGGGCGATCTTCAGCTTGTTCTCCTCACCCCATTTGATGACCTCGTCATAGCTCATGCCCGCTTCCATGCGCTTTACCATGTTCTCGACCAGCAGGCCGAGACCGCCGGAGATGCAGAGCGTGTCCATTACATAGAGCTTGCGGTCGGGGTGCTCCTTGCGTGCCATATCCGCGCCGATGAGTGCCTTTTCATAAGAGACGGACATCTTCTTCGACATATCGAGGAAGATGACGTCCTTGCCGGAATCAAGCAGGGAATTGAAGAAGTCACAGTATATATACTCGTTTATCATCGAGGTCTTGAGCAGATCCCCGTTATTGCGCATGCCCTTGTACACTGCGTCGCGTGACTCCTCGCGGCAGTCGTCCTCATACAGCTTGTCGCCTATGGTGTAGCTGTAGCTGATAAAGGGTATGCTGTGTGCATCCAGATAGTCCCTCGTGAGATCAGAGGTGGAAGATGTGGCGATAATATAGTCTGACATGATACCAATCCTTTCCAGTCTGTGTGTTTGAAAGTTACCATTGAAGAAATACTTCAAAAATCAGTATAAAAAATTTCGCACCGGATGTCAATTCAAATATTTTTGAACGTCTCCAAAATCCACACGCATTATTGACTTGAGTACTGGGGGCATGATATAATTTACTGCACAGTAAGGTTTCTTGACGGTTTGGGCACAGGTTGATTCTGTGCCTTTTTATATTGGCAGCGCAGTTTCGGGGAGGATAAGCGTATGGCGGACAGGCATGGAGAATTGAAAACGGTGCACGTTAGCGCGTCCGCAGACTATGACGTCGTCATCGGCGCGGGGCTGCTCGGTAAGCTCGATGAACTCGTCCGTCCGTTCTGCGCGGGGAAAAAGGTCGTGCTCGTTTCGGACGACGAGGTTTTTCCCCGCTGCGGTTCGGCCGCTGCTGCCGCGTTTGAGCGGGCGGGAGCCGAGGTGTTCACCTTCGTTTTCAAAAGCGGCGAGGCGTCAAAGTCCTTCGCGACCTATGAGGAGCTTACGGAGTTCATCTGCCGCTGCCGCCTCAGCCGCAGCGATATCGCCGCCGCGCTCGGCGGCGGGGTCACGGGCGACCTGACGGGCTTTGCCGCGGCGACTTACCGGCGCGGCATGGATTACATCCAGCTGCCGACGACGCTGCTTGCGGCGGTGGATTCCTCAGTCGGCGGAAAGACGGCGATAAACCTGCGCGCGGGGAAGAACCAACTTGGGTGCTTCCACCAGCCCGCTGCGGTGATCTGCGATACGGATACTTTCTCCACACTGCCCGAGCGCGAGGTGCGCAGCGGGAGCGCGGAGATAATCAAATACGGCGTGATAGGGGACGAGGGCTTCTTCGAGTCGCTGGGCGCGGAGCCGATATCCGCGCGCTATGAGGAGGTCGTTGAGCGCTGTGTCTCGATGAAGCGGGATTTCGTTGCGCGCGACGAGTTTGACCGCGGGGACAGGCGGTACCTGAACTTCGGGCACACCATCGGCCACGCCGCGGAGCGGTGCAGCGGGTACACTTTGCCGCACGGCTACGCCGTCGCGATGGGCATGGCTGCGATAAGCCGCGCCGCGGAGAGCTTCGGCATAAGCGAAAAGGGCACAGCGGAGCGAATCGAGGAGATGCTCAAGCGCTACGGACTGCCGACGGAGATAGATTTTGCGCGGGACGATATGTTAGATGCGATGCTGTCGGACAAGAAGTCCGACGGGAGCAGCGTCGCGCTGATAGTCCCGGAGCGGATAGGCCGCTGCCGGATAGAGAACGCCGGGGCCGCCGAGCTTTGCGAATGGCTGAAAGCGGGCGGAATAAAATGACTAAGCTTATTGAAACCGGCGCGCGCCGGGGAGAGGCCCGCGCGCCTGCGTCAAAGTCCCAGGCGCACCGGTATCTTATCTGCGCGGCGCTGACGGAACACCCGGCGCGGGTGGAGAACGCGGGAGACTCGCAGGATATCTGTGCGACACGGGCGTGCCTGAACGCGCTGCTCAATACAGACGGTGGTACGCGCCGCCTTGACTGCGGCGAGAGCGGCACGACGCTGCGCTTCCTGCTGCCGCTTGCGGGCGCGCTCGGCGCTGACGCGGAGCTTATACTGCGCGGGCGCTTGCCTGAGCGGCCTATCGAGCCACTTGTGCGGGAGCTGTGCGCGCACGGGATGCACATCGAGCGGCAAGAAAATATACTGCGCTGCTCCGGGGCGCTGCGTCCGGGAGTTTTCACGCTGCCGGGGGACGTGTCGTCCCAGTTCATATCGGGGCTGCTGATGGCGCTGCCGAAGCTCAATGGAGACAGCACGCTGAACATAACAGGACAACTCCAGTCTGCACCATACGTCGCCATGACGCTTGAGGCGCTGAAGCTGAGCGGGATAAGCATTATTGAAACTGACGGCGGCTATTATATCCCCGGCGGGCAGAGCCACGCCGCTCCGGAGACAATGACCGTCGAGGGCGACTGGTCGAACGCCGCTCCATTTCTGTGCATGGGCGCGCTGTCCCGCGGCGGCGTAGCCGTGACGGGGCTTAATCCAGAATCTGACCAAGGCGATAGAGCCATAGTGCAGATCCTGCGGGAGCTTGGCGCGGCGGTCGAGGTACGCGGTGACCGCGTGAGCGTCCGCCGCGGGGTGCTGCACGGAGCAGCGATAGACGCGGCGATGATACCGGATATTATCCCCGCGCTCGCGGCGCTTGCTGCCGCGGCGGACGGGGAGACAAAAATCATAAACGCCGGGCGGCTGAGACTGAAGGAATCCGACAGACTCGGCGGCACGGCGCGGCTGCTCCGCGCACTCGGCGCGGACGCGCGCATTGACGGGGACAGTCTCATTATCCGCGGCCGGCCGGAGCTTGCGGGCGGCATGGCGGAGACGGAATCCGACCACCGCATGGCGATGGCGGCGGCTGTCGCGGCCTGCGCCTGCTGCGGAGCAGTCACGGTCAGCGATCCCGGCTGCGTCAGCAAATCCTATCCCGGCTTCTGGGACGATCTTTCCTCATTGGAGGCAGATACATGAACGGCTTTTACGGTGAATGCCTGCGCCTTGAAATATTCGGCCAGTCGCACGCGGAGTACGTCGGCATGACGCTTGAGGGCGTACCCGCCGGGGCGAGTGTGGATCTTGACGCGCTCCTGCGCTTCATGCAGCGCCGTGCGCCGGGGCGGAGCGAGTACGCCACGGAGCGCCGCGAGGCGGACGTGCCGGAGTTCACTTCCGGGCTGTGCGGCGGCGTGGCGGACGGCACGCCTATCACGGCGGTCATACGCAACACCGATGTGCGCCCGCGCGATTATGACGTGCTGCGCACTGTGCCGCGCCCGGGACACGCGGACTATTCGGCGTGGCTCAGGTACGGCAGCATACCCACAGGCGGCGGAGAGTTCTCCGGGCGCATGACGGCGCCGCTGTGCATCGCGGGCGGGATATGCTTGCAGCTGCTTGAAAATGAGGGCGTGAGCATCCGGGCGCATATTGCCGAGATAGGCGGTGTGCGCGATGAAGCTGCGATGCATGAGCGGATCATGCAGGCCAAGGCGGAGGGGGACTCCGTCGGCGGTGTGATCGAGTGCACAGCGGAGGGAGTCCCGGTGGGACTGGGCGGCGCGCTGTTCGGCGGCATGGAAAGCAGAATATCCGCCGCGGTGTTCGGCATCCCGGCGGTAAAGGGAATAGAGTTCGGCGCGGGCTTTGCATCGGCGCGCCTGCTCGGCAGTGAGAATAACGATGAGTTCTGCATCAATGACGGCAGGATAGAGACGCGCAGCAACAACTGCGGCGGTATTCTCGGCGGCATTACGGACGGCATGCCGCTCGTGTTCCGCGCGGCGGTTAAGCCGACGCCGTCGATAGCGAAGCCGCAGCGGAGCGTTGATCTGCGTACGCTCGAGGAGACGACGATAGAGATACACGGCCGTCACGATGCGTGCATAGTGCCGCGCGCTGTGCCGTGCGTGGAAGCCGCGGCGGCGATAGCGATATACGATGCGTGGCTTGCGCGCAGAGGAGAGACGGAACGGACATGAAGCTTGAGGAATACAGAGAGAAAATAGACACGGTCGATGAAAAGCTCGTCGCGCTCTTTGCCGAGCGCATGGAGCTTTCGCGCGCCATTGCGGAATATAAGAAGGAAAACGGCCTGCCGGTGCTCGACGCTTCGCGTGAGAAAGAGAAGCTGGATAGGGTCGCGGAGCAGTCGCCTGCGGAGCTGCGGGAGTATACGTGCAGGCTTTACACGCTGCTCTTCGAGCTGAGCCGTGATTACCAGCAGGAGCTTATCGGAAAGGAGCGCGGCTGATGCTCAGGTGCGGACTGCTCGGGGAGAAGCTGGGGCACAGCTATTCCCCGGAAATACACAAAATGCTTGCCGGGTACGAATACCGGCTCTATGAGCGCCGAGCGGAGGAGCTTGAAAGCTTCATAAAAGGCGGCGAGTGGGACGGGCTGAACGTGACTATCCCGTATAAAAAGGCCGTGCTCCCGTTCTGCGATGAGCTGGGCACGCGCGCGCGGCTCTCCGGCAGCGTGAACACGCTGGTGCGCCGCGCGGACGGCAGCATCTTTGGAGACAATACGGATATGTTCGGCTTTGAGAGTCTGCTGCGCGTGAACGGGATAGACCCCGCCGGGATGAAAGCGCTCGTGCTCGGCAATGGCGGGGCCTGCGCCTCGGTGCGCGCCGTGCTCGATAGCCTCGGCGCGCGGACTGTTGTTATAAGCCGCCGCGGGGAGGACAATTACAATAACCTTGAGCGCCACCGCGACGCAGAGCTTATCGTGAACACTACGCCGCTGGGCATGTACCCGAAGAACGGCGCGCAGGCGGTCGACCTGACGGCGTTCCCAAACTGCCGCGCGGTGCTGGACATCGTATATAACCCGGCGCGCACAGCGCTGCTGCTTCAGGCGGAGGAGCTCGGCATAAAGCACGCGGGCGGGCTGCATATGCTCGTCGCACAGGCGAAGAGAAGCAGCGAGCTCTTCACCGGCGCGCACATCGATGATGCCGAGATAGGCCGCATCGAGCGGACACTCATGCACCGGATGATGAACATTGTGCTTGTCGGTATGCCTGGCTGCGGCAAGACGACCGTCGCGGGGATAATCGGCAGGATGACAGGCCGCCCCGTGCAGGATGTGGACACGATGATCGAGCAGCGCGCGGGCATAACGATACCGGAGATATTCGCCCAAAGCGGCGAGGAGGGCTTCCGTGCCCTTGAGACGCAGATAATAACCGAGGCCGGGGCGCAGTCTGGAACGGCGATCGCGACCGGCGGCGGGAGCGTCACGCGGCAGGAGAACTACGCCCCGCTGCACCAGAACGCCGTGATCGTCTGGTTACAGCGCGATATCGATAAGCTCCCGCGCGACGGACGCCCGCTGTCCGCCCGTGCCGACCTGAACGAGATGTACCGCCGCCGCGCGCCGATGTACTCGGCGTTCGCGGACATGACCGCCGACAACAACGGCACCCCCAAAGCCGCGGCGGAGATGATACTGGAGGCGCTCAAATGAAGTTTTTGATAATAAACGGGCCGAACATCAACATGCTCGGCATAAGGGAACCGGAGATATACGGCGCGCAGAGCTATTCGGCGCTCACGGAGCTGTGCCGCAAAACCTGCGAGGCTGAGGGCATAGAGGTGAAGCTGTTCCAGTCGAACCATGAGGGCGCGATCGTAGACGAGATACAGGCGGCCTGCGGCGTCTTTGACGGGATCATCATAAACCCTGCGGCCTATACGCATACGAGCATCGCGATACTCGACGCGCTCAAGGCCGTCGCCCTCCCCGCGGTGGAGGTGCATATATCGGACATTGCGTCCCGCGAGAGCTTCCGGCAGGTATCCTACGCTGGTATGGCCTGCGTCAGGACCTTTGCCGGCCTCGGCTTCGACGGCTACGTGCAGGCGATACGGTTCCTGAAGGGGTATGTGCTAACGAATGCGGAACAGGAATTGAAGAGGGCGTGAAAAGAACGCAGCAGTTTTTTTGAACTGCTGCGCCTTGATTAATATTCACAGTGCTGCGTTAGATTCATGGAGCTTGCCCCGCCACAGGATGTACAGAATAAAGAATGGCGTCATGATAAACGAAGGGAGAAGATATCGGGTTTCGTTGGTGATGGTTGAGATGATGATGGAAAATGTATTGCACAGCGTGGGGAGAAAAACAAGCATTTCGCTAAGAGCGAGACGGTATCTCAGAACATAGAAAAGTATGAGACTGAATGAGAAAATGTAGCTGGCCACAAAAAACGGTGTATCGAAGCGCCATGTCATTGCGGCGCTGCCAAGAGCATCCTTCAGCATAACTCCAAAGTGGTGCGGCAGCAGCCTGAGATACAGGCGGATCACTTCCGATTTCTGCTCGCCTAACCGCAGGACAAATTCATTGTGGAAAATCTCTAAATTTTTGTTGCCGGCAATTCGGGGATGAAAGACTTGAGAAGATAATGACAGACAGAGGGCACAGAGTATCAAGGCAGACCATCGCAGGGTATAGGAGAAGATATGAAGATGTTAGACTTATAGACAAAAATGCAGGAGACTATCATTATTACTTTGCCTGTGGGGATGAAGTTAAGGAAACAGATCACCAGACATACATAGCTGCTTGGGCAAAGTATTGGAGAATGAAGGAGAATGGCAGCTATTCAGGCTATGCCATACTTGAACTGATTTCTGAATATGGTGGAGTGCCAAGAAAGCAAAAGATTGGGCAGCTATGCGCTTGGAGTAATGTAATGCTCACCAGCAAGCTGAACAGTATGGTGTGTAAGAGGTTTGAGAAAATGTGCGCCTCAGAGCCGAAACCAGAATTAAATCTGCTCTTGGAAAGTGAGCAGGCCTCACCAGAGCAAAACCAAGAGAAAAGTTCTTGATAGCCCAAAACATAGCCCCTACTTATGTTGTCAGTCCTTTTGCGACGTTGTGGCTCAATGGCTATTACTATCTCTATGCCTATGTGGACGGGGAAAACAAGTTCAGATTTTTCCGTTTTGACAGGATGAAGAATGTTCGTGTTTTGGGTGAGAAGAGAGAGGGAAAAGAAAAATATAAATCGTCGGACATCGCCAGCCCCGATATAAAAATTTTCTCAATGAAGCCCTCAACTCCGTGCGATATAACAATAAAATTCGCAAATGGCCTTGTGGACGCAGTTATAGATCAATTCGGCAAAGATGTTATGATGATACCGCAGGACAAAGACTATTTTACAATTACCGCAAAAATCAAACCAACGGGAGAATTTTATGGATGGCTCTTTTCTTTTGGCAGAGGCGCAGAGATCATAAAGCCAGAAGATATAAGAGAGAACATGCGGGGATATGCCAAAAATGTATTGGAGATGTATAAGGATGAAGAGAAGGTGTGAAAACATCTTCTCTTTTTCTTTTGGTATGTGCGAAGATGTTCGAAGATGTATGGATATGTGCAAGCATCAACCAGCGCTCTTATGCTGCTCGAAGTCCCGCTCAAAATTTTTTTCACCAGCGCATCAGAGATGCGCAAGAACGCTTGTTTTCGCGGCATTGTTTATTATTTCGCTGTCCTCCATGCTCTCCAAATATCTTTGTGTGACTGTTACGCTCTCATGTCCCAATAGGCGACTGAGACTATAAAGGTCAAGTCCATTCTTCAACTGTTGGTGTGCGAAGGTGTGCCGACATGTATGTGGCGACACCCGCACTTTAGGATTTACCTTTACAGCTCTCGCGCAATCTATCATCATCTTTCTTATGGCCTCCTCTGTCAGCTTGCGGCCAGTCTTGGAGAGAAAAACATAGTCCTCGGCATTTCTGTGAGAAAAATACTTTTCCCTTGCGGCTATATACTTAAACATGAACTTTGCCACTATTGGATTTTTGGGCACTACTCTTTCTTTTCTGCCCTTGCCATAGATAACAAAATACTCATCCTGTATCTGGTCAGGCCTCATGTTCATAAGCTCACTTACCCTTATCCCAGTGTCAAACAAGATCATAAGTATCATTTTGTTTCTGACATCGGTGTAATTCTTACCATCATAATATTTAATCATCTTGGAAATTTCAGCGGGGGAGAAGGTGTGTATCAGCACTTTGGGCTCTTTTACATTCTTGATATTCTTGGTTATAAGCTCATCCATGTAGCCCTCTCTTTGCGCATAGGCGCAGAGAGTTTTAACCGCTTTCAGATTGTCATTAACATAGGAAGGCTTACACTGACGCTCCTGATAATGGCGAATGAAGAGCTTAATGTGCAGGGGCTTCAAGTCCTCAATATTTGTCACCTTACATTCGGTTTCCAAGAACCTGACAAAGTGCCCCAATTGCTTCTTATAGTTCAAAATCGTCTGTTCAGATAACGAACGAACCTTACAGTCAAATAGGAACTCTTTCACCAAAAAATCCATAGAAAACATAAAAATAACCTCCTCCTGCCAGATGAAAAGCAGGAAGAGGTTATTGTGATAACGATTTGGCTCAGGTGTATAGTTTCTCTAACAGAATGAGTCTTTCACAACAGCTTGTGTCTGTCACAATTGCCGAAAAAGTTCTCGAATCTGAGAGATAATACACTTTCAGCTCGCAAAGCAGTTGAAATTATGCGTTGCGGACGGAGTCGATGTGGCGGGTGAGGTCAAGCATCTTGTTGGAGAAGCCCCACTCATTGTCGTACCAAGCGACGAGCTTGACGAAATGATCGTTGAGGGAGATACCGGCCTGTGCGTCGAAGATGGAGGTGTGCAGATCGGTGCGGAAGTCAGAGGAGACGACCTCATCATCAACATACTCCAGAACGCCCTTCATGGAGCCTTCGGAAGCTGCCTTCATAGCGGCCTTGATATCGTCCATGGTGGCTGCCTTCTCGAGGCGGACGGTCAGGTCAACGACGGAGACATCGGGAGTGGGAACGCGCATGGACATACCGGTGAGCTTGCCGTTGAGCTCGGGGATGACCTTGCCGACTGCCTTTGCAGCGCCGGTGGAAGCGGGGATGATGTTGTTGTAGATGGAGCGTGCGCCGCGCAGATCCTTCTTCTTGGGGAAGCCGTCAACGATGGCCTGGGTAGCGGTGGAAGCGTGAACGGTGGTCATGAGGCCTTCGACGATGCCGAAGTTGTCATTGATGACCTTTGCCATAGGAGCAAGGCAGTTGGTGGTGCAGGAAGCGTTGGAGACGAACTGCATGTCCTTGGTGTACTTGTCGAGGTTGACGCCGCAGACGAACATCGGGGTATCGTCCTTTGCGGGGCCGGACATGATGACGACCTTTGCGCCGGCATCGATGTGAGCCTGTGCCTTTTCCTTGGTCAGGTAAACGCCGGTGCACTCGAGAACGTAGTCAACACCCAGCTCGCCCCAGGGAATGAGGGTAGCGTCACGGTAGGACTTGTCGGAGAGAACCTTGACGACCTTGCCGTTAACGGTAACGGTGCTGTCCTCGTCATTGCCGACGACTTCGCCGTCGAAGCGGCCGTGAACGGTATCGTACTTTACGCAGTAAGCGATGTGGGAAGCGGGATGGCCGGGAGCGTTGATGGCGACGACTTCGATGTCATCAGACTTGATGGCTGCTCTGAAAGCGAGAGAGCCGATGCGGCCGAAACCATTGATACCAACTTTGATCATTGTAATATCCTCCATTTTTAAGAAAATACGAAATTGATCTCATATATACACCCCGCGCGGCGGGAAATGCCGGGCAGGAAATATATGCTTTATTTACGTTCAAATAATAACATATAATATTCGTAAAAATCAATATGAAAAGCCCAGTTTCCGAAATAAAATGTGCCGAAATTTCGATATTTTATCTGCTGTTTTTCTGCTCGCTCTTGTTTATTTTGTCCAGCTTTGATAAAATATCCGTACAAAATGCCGCAGGAGGAATGTTGATATGCTTATGATCTCCGCCGATGTCCTCGCATTATCCAGCGAAGCCGCTTTGCTTGTGCACAGCGGGAGAATACAGTTTGCAAATTCTGCCGCGAAAGCGATCCTCGGAGAGGGCTGCGTCGGCCGCTCCGTAAGGAACGTGTTCGGCGTCGAGATAGCCGAGGCGCAGGCCGCGTCATTTATCGGCGACCTGCCGATAGGCGGGGTGCGCTATATCATCCGCGTGACCTCGATGGAGGGAGTGCGTGCGGTGTTTCTCACAAAGCACGAGGAGTCCGCCGCGCTTATAAACGACGCGCTGATCTACTCCCTGCGCAATTGCCTGATGGGTCTGGGCGTCACGACCGAGATGCTCCGCACCCGCGCCGAGGAGGCCAAGGACGCAGAGCTCCTTGCAGGTCTTGCCTCCGTGACGCATGACTATTACAGAATAAACCGGATGCTCTCGAACGTCACTCTGATACGCTCGATAGACGACGGGAGCCTGTTCTTCGTCCCGCGGCCGACCGACCTTGCAGCGCTGCTGGCTCTGCTTGCCGACGCCGTGAACTTCATAAGCGACGGGCCGCGCGTCGCCTATTACGGCCCTAAGGAGCTGACCGTGAGTATTGACCCGGCGCTTGCGGAGAACCTCGTCCTGAACCTTATTTCAAACAGCCTCACGCACGCCGCGGGCTGTACGAGGATCAGCCTGCGTCTCATAGAGGACCGCGAGAGGGTCGTGATCTCCGTCAATGACGACGGCTGCGGCATCGCACCGGATAAGCTGCACTTCGTGTTCGACCGCTATCGGCACGGCTTCGGCATCTCGGACATAGACCACGGGGCGGGGCTTGGCCTCACCGCCGCGCTCGCGATAGCGAATCTCCACGGCGGCACGCTCCTGCTGGAGAGCCGGGAGGGCAGCGGCACGACCGTGAGGGCGTCATTCAGCAGAAACCCCGTGCCCACGCAGCCGCTCTGTGCCGCGCAGGAGGAAGCGGAGCGAGGGATGCGCACCCTGCTGACCGGCCTTGCCAATTGCCTGCCGGATAGCTGCTTCGGCGAAAAGTACGCGGAGTGATACAGATCATCCCCGCAAGCGCGTCTAAGCCTGCTCTGCAAGGTATATGCTCATCCTGCTCTGTATTTCCCGCGCCGCATCCTCGGCAGTTCCATTGCCCTCAAGGTACGGGGTGACTGCCCGCGTGATTATATCGATAACTGCCTCGTCCGTGCACACGACCTTGTCCGTGCCGTACACGATGCCGCGCAGGATCTCGGCGTCCTCCTCTGAGAAGTACGGATAAGGAAGATTTTCCCCGCTCGTGTCGCGGTCGAGCTCCGTCTGCATCGCCTGTTCAAAGGTCTCTTTCAGAACGGGGATGCCCATGCGGATGCTGGGCTCTTCCTCGCTGCCGATGAAGGTCCTCAAAAAGCGCCACGCCCCGTCGCGTCCGCTGCCGGAAGCGAGGATACCCACGCTTGTGGACACGCCGCCGGTGCGTATATCAAGTTCCTCGGAAAGATATCCCGAAGAGCCTGAAACTCCGGGCTTTCCGAGCTTGAGGAAATAGCTTCCGTTTCCTGCCGCGTCAGGAAAACCGGCGACCGAATAGTCCCCGCGCATGGTCATATGGGTCCTGAACCCAATGTCCCGGACCAAGTCATAGCTTATGCAGCACAGGGCGCTGCCGCGGGCGTATTCCACGGCGCTCCCGGTCATTTGCTTCAGCAGTGAGAGCCATGAGACGAAAGCAGGGGAGTCGAAACTGCAGGTGCCGTTAGCCATGTCGATGAACTCCGCCGTCGCCGCCCATGAGAACAGCAGCTTCATGTTCTCCGGGAGCGACGGTACTTTCAGCTCCGGGTTCTCCCGTATAAGCTGCTCGACGCCGCTCGCCGTCCATGTATCATCACCGGCAAATTCCGGGTGCGTATACATGGTGAGGATGGTGTATTTGTCAACATACTCATATAACCCGCCGTTATTCATCATGCTGCTCAGCAGCGTGGGAATGAAATCATCGCGGCTCAGGGTGTCGTCCGCGTCGATGTACGGGAGCAGGTCGACAAGCAGCTGCCGGTCAACAGCGCCGTCGGGCAGAAGGCTCGTGTCTATCAGGTCAATATCGCTCCCCGCAGCGATAGACATCAGCATTCTATTGCGCTCGTTTTCATCATTGCAGATATACGGCCTTACCTCGACGCGGTACTCGGGATCACTGTTATTGAACCTGAGTATCGCGTCCATCAGTTTATCCGAGCAGATATACGAATGTATGGCGGAATTGTTCTGCACTGAGCTGTCCGCAAAGCAGGCCAGCACGAGGGTCTTCTTTACCGGCACCTGAGCCCTGGAGACCTTCGTTATCCTGTCCGTCATGTGGAAAATATCGCCGTTTGAGTTTTCCAGACCATCCCATCCGTAAAGGCGGCTGTAGCTCAGCGAGACATCCATCCATGAAAACAGCTCTGTCTCCTCGCCAGAGAGGGATACCGAATATAGGGTGCTGTCTTTCGTTGTCAGAAAGCGCCCGAGGCAGCTGCCGTAAACAGGCTGATCCTTCATTTTGCTGACCGTATCCGTATATTGGAGCGCGGCCTTATCCAAGCGAGCGACGCCGTCATACGTGCCTATGTACAGTTCACCGTCTGCGTATACATGGAGCCCGCCGCCCAGTATTTCAAGCGGCGGCGTGTCAATGACTTCTGCTGTGGGATCGAGCAGATATGTCGTTTCCCCGTCGCTGAGGAGCGCGCGGTCTTTATCCAGCGCGATGAGCGCCATGTAATAGGGCTGGTGCTCGCCCCATGCAAGGTATGAGCAGGTCTGCTCCCCGGTCTCTGCGTCGAGATATACAAGATAATAATTCAGTGTTCTCGAATGATTGCCGGCGCTTATCTCCGCGTCTGTGCAGCTTTCTCTCAGCACGACCCAGAATGAGCCCTCAGCCGCGGAAAAGAACTCCGCCGTGGGGCAGACCGCGGGCGCGGTGTCAAGGTCGTATCGCTGCCACGCGTCATTGAGCGTGTCATAGCTTGCCACAGCGATGCCGCCGTCGGTCGTGCATGCCGCGGTGTGGAACCAGTCCCCGACCGGAGCGCTGCATTTGAAGCTCTCGACCCATTCGGGAGTTTCGACCTCGGTGCTCACAAAGCCCATGACAGTCTCTGTGGGGGCCTGGGGTTCGGCAATGGTTATTGGCTCTGCCGCTGTGTCCGCCGGGCTTTGCGCGGCGGGGGATGCGCCGTGCGCGCAGCCGCTCGACGCGAGCAGTACGGCGGCGATGAGCATGGCGCAGATGAGCTTTATGTGTCTCTTCATAACTCCTCCATATAAGTCAAATATTGCAAGTGCCGGCTGACCTTTCCATATATGCCAATATTTGAGACGAATGATAAAAGGATAATGTTCCGAGCGGCTTCACCTTTGACGGCTTGCCCGCCCAATATTTAACATTTTCTTTATGGCATTGCCCGCGGTTTTGTAACAAAAGCAAAAAACGAGTGTCAAAAATCTGCCAAACGAGGCAAAAAGCTGGTGGTTTTGGCAATGGAATATTACCGGTCACTGTGCTATAATATGGTACAATGCGTGAGAATTTGAAGATTCGCAAAACAGTCGGCAAAACCGATAATTATAGCATCAGATCGGGGGAGGAGACATGAAGAAAGTAGAGTTTACAGAAACAATACTGAGGGATGCGAACCAGTCGCTTATCGCGACGAGACTGCCGTATGAGAAGTTTGCGCCGATGCTGGCGGAGATGGACAAGGCAGGGTTCTATTCCGTGGAGTGCTGGGGCGGCGCGACCTTTGATGTGTGCCTGCGCTTTCTCAATGAGGATCCGTGGGAGCGCCTGCGCAAGATCCGCGCGGCGATGCCGAACACCAAGCTCCAGATGCTCCTGCGCGGGCAGAACATCCTCGGCTACAAGCACTACAGCGACGATATAGTCCGCCGTTTTGTGCGCGCGTCCGTCAGAAACGGCATAGACATCATCCGTATATTCGACGCGCTCAACGATACGGATAACCTCAAGGTCGCCATAGAGGAGACCGTGAAGTCCGGGGCGATGGCCTCCGGCGCTATCTCCTATACCACGAGCCCCGTACACACTCTGGATAAGTATGTCGAGCTTGCAAAGGAAATGGCCGCCATGGGCGTCAGCTCCATCTGCATAAAGGACATGGCCGGCATACTGACGCCGCAGAGCTGCTATGACCTTGTCTCTGCGCTGAAGGACGCGGTCGACCTGCCGGTCGTGCTGCATACGCACTGCACGACGGGGCTTGCTTTCATGACCTACCTCAAGGGCATCGAGGCCGGGGCCGACGTTATCGACACCGCCATATCCCCGTTCTCCGGCGGCACCTCGCAGCCGGCGACCGAGACGCTTTATTACACCCTCAAGGAAATGGGCTATGACATGAGCCTTGACCCCACCGTCCTGCACAAGATGGCGGACTACTTCAAGCACGTCCGCGCCGAGTACATTGCCGACGGCACTCTTAACCCCATTTCCCTTACGACCGATACCCAGTGCCTGACCTACCAGATCCCCGGCGGCATGCTCTCGAACCTGCTCAGCCAGCTCAAGATGATGAACAAGCTGGACAAGTTCGACGAGGCGCTTGAGGAGACCCCGCGCGTGCGCAAGGACATGGGCTATCCTCCGCTCGTCACCCCGACGAGCCAGCTCGTCGGCACTCAGGCCGTGCAGAACGTCCTCGCCGGTGAGCGGTATAAGAACGTCGGCGCGGAGATGCGCGCATACTGCCGCGGCGAATACGGCAAGACTCCCGCGCCCATCGACCCCGAGGTCAGGGCAAAGATCCTCGGCGATGAGAAGCCCATCGAGGGCCGCTATGCCGAGACCCTCCCGGCGGACACCTTTGAGAAGGCACAGGCCGAGCTTGGGGACACCGCAAGATGCGAGGAGGATGTGCTCAGCTACATCGCTTTCCCGCAGGTCGCGGAGAACTTCTTTGAAAAGCGCAGAGAGGCGGAGGAACACAGCGTCCGCTATTCAATAGAGCAGATCTGAGGAGAGATGAATTATGAATGACCTTATAAACATTTCTGTCGGCGACGCCGCGATGGCGGCGCTGCTGGGCTACGCGGTCGTGTTCATCGGGATCATAATGCTGATGATCCTTGTGATGTTCGTCGGCGACCTTATGTTCAAGAGCGCAAAGCGCAAGGCGGCCAATGCCCCGGCTCCCGCAGCCGCAGCCCCTGCCGCACCGGCAGCCGCTCCCGGCACCGCCGGTGAGCTGAAGCTCTATGACACCGACCCGAAAGACGCCGCAATGGTCATGGCCATTGTCGCGGATAAGCTTGGGAAACCCATAAACGAACTGCGCTTCAAATCCATCAGGGAGGTCAAGGACAAATGAAATACAAAGTAACTCTTAATAACCGCGTATACGAGGTAGAGGTAGAGCAGGGCGAGGCCATGCTCGTGAACGAATATGAGCTGGCAGCTCCCGCAGCCGCTGCCCCTGCCGCACCTGCAGCAGCACCTGTTGCGGCGGCGGCTCCCGCAGCTGCACCGGCAGCCGGCGCGCTCGCCGCAGGCGAGGTCGTCACCAGCCCCATGCCCGGCAACATCCTGAAGATAAACGTCGCACAGGGTCAGCATGTCAACGAAGGCGACGTGCTCATCGTTCTTGAGGCCATGAAGATGGAGAACGAGATCTCCGCCACGAAGTCCGGCACGGTAGCGCAGATCAATGTTACCAAGGGCGCGGTCGTCGAGACCGGCACTCCGCTGGTCGTCATCGCATAAGGAGGAGAGCTATGGACGTTCTTGGAGTGTTCTATAAGCTGTGGTCAGAATCGGGCTTCTCCGCCTTTTTCATGGACGGCGGCTGGAAGAACCTTGTCATGATCCTTATTGCCTTTGTGCTCCTGTACCTCGGCATCGTCAAGAAGTTCGAGCCGCTGCTGCTCGTCGGCATAGCCTTCGGCTGCCTGCTGTCGAACCTGTCGTACTTCGTCGCTCTCGGCGGCGGCAACGCTCTGTATCACCCGGAGCTGTGGGAGGCTTTTCTCGATGAGGCAAGCCCCTTCTATCACAGCTACGGCCACATTATGAGCAGCGCCGGTCTCCTTGACTTCTTCTATATCGGCGTCAAGGCCGGTATCTATCCCTCGCTCATCTTCATGGGCGTCGGCGCGATGACGGACTTCGGCCCGCTGATCGCAAATCCCAAGAGCCTGCTGCTCGGCGCGGCGGCGCAGCTCGGCGTGTTCGTCGCGTTCCTCGGGGCTGTCATGCTGGGCTTCACCGGCCCTCAGGCGGCCTCCATCGGCATCATCGGCGGTGCGGACGGCCCGACCGCGATCTACCTTACAACGAAGCTCGCACCGGAGCTGCTCGGACCTATCGCCATTGCGGCGTATTCCTACATGGCGCTGATCCCGCTGATCCAGCCGCCTATCATGAAGCTCATGACGACCGACAAGATGCGCAAGGTCAAGATGGTCCAGGCGCGCGAGGTGTCCAAGACCGAGAAGATAATCTTCCCCATAGTCGTCAGCACCTTTGTCATCCTGCTGCTGCCCTCGACCGCTCCGCTGATAGGCTGCCTCATGCTCGGCAACCTCTTCCGTGAGACCGGCGTGACCGACAGACTCTCCGACACGGCGCAGAACGCGCTGATGAACATCATCACGATCTTCCTTGCGACGAGCGTCGGCGCGACTATGGGCGCGGAGACCTTCCTCAACATCCGCACGATATACATCATCTTCCTCGGCCTTGTGTCCTTCTCGATATCCACGGTCGGCGGACTTCTCGGCGGCATCGTGATGTATAAGACCTCCGGCGGTCAGATCAACCCCCTCATCGGTTCGGCAGGCGTGTCCGCAGTTCCCATGGCGGCGCGTGTGTCTCAGGACGTCGGCCGCAAGTACAACAAGAACAACTACCTGCTCATGCATGCCATGGGCCCGAACGTCGCAGGCGTCATCGGCTCCGCTATCGCTGCCGGTTTCCTGCTCTCCGTCTTCGGTTAAAGCATATCTGCAAGAACGATAAAACGCCATCGGTAATTGACCGATGGCGTTTTAATATATGCGATTAAATCAGTCGTTCCAGGCGTGGATCTGCTCGCGCAGCCACTGTGCCCATTCGTCGATGCCCTCGCCGTTTCTCGCGGAGATAGGGATGATCTTCATGTTCGGGTTGAGTTTGTGAACGTACTTCTTGCAGGCTTCGATGTCGAAGTCAAAGTACGGCAGCACATCGATCTTGTTGATGAGCAGCACGTCGCAGATAGAGAACATCAGCGGGTACTTGAGGGGCTTGTCGTCGCCCTCGGGGACGGAGAGTATCATCGCGTTCTTGACAGAGCCGGTGTCGAACTCCGCGGGGCAGACGAGGTTGCCGACGTTCTCAAGAATGGCGAAGTCGACATCGTCCACGCCGAGACCCTCGAGTCCCTGACGGGTCATGCCCGCATCGAGATGGCACATGCCGCCGGTGTGCAGCTGGATGACCTTTGCGCCGGTCTTCTCTATCGCTGCGGCGTCAACGTCGGAGTCGATATCTGCCTCCATGACGCCTATGCGGAACTCATCCTTCAGCGCGGCGATAGTCGCTTTCAGGGTCGTGGTCTTGCCGGAGCCGGGGGAGGACATGAGATTGAGCAGGAAAGTCCTGTCCTTCTTGAGCTGCTCGCGCAGCAGATCAGCCTCACGGTCGTTGTTTTCAAATACGCTCTTTTTTATTTCGAGTATTCTGTAGCCTTCCATATTGCACCTCTATGATAAGTAGTAAGTGATCACAGTATAGCACAACTCAGCCGAGCAATTCAATAGTCCGGCGAAATTGCGCGTCAAATTCCTGCTCGGCGCTGCCGTCGGTATCCACGAATGCGAGCTTGCCGCAGTCGTAGAGTTCAAGCAGCGGCGAATCGGGCTCAGAGCCAGGCTCGCTCACCGGGACGAGCCCGGAGCCAAGCGCAAGCTTTGACAGCCGCTCACCGCCGCATAGCCAGTCGAGAAAAGCAATGACCGTACCGGAGTTCCGGTTCTCCTGGCGGAGCACCGCAATACCTAAAAGCTCAGCCGGGCGCATATCGCTGCCGCCCTCTGGCAGCGGTGCAAGCGAAGCCGAGAGCGAGACGGGGAGACTGCCGGCAAGCGCGGTCGACCATGCCAGCGTACACGGAAGCGCCCCCGGTGTGACCGCTGCCGCGGAAAGACCGCCGTTATACGCGCACTGGGCAAGCGCATTATATATCTTCGCGTAGTCTTCAGATCTTACATCAGGGGCGGCAGGATCAAAATCTACGCCGATAGAGAGCAGCGCGCCGCGGAAAACGGATGTGTATGAATCCGCCCCGAGGAGGGGAGCACCGCTCGATGCGGCGTAGTCCTGCGCGGTGGCGAGCAGGGCTTCAAGGCTGTCCCATGATGCAGGCAGCCCCGCCGCTTTGCATTTTTCGATGTCTGTAAGCAGTACCGTAACCCTTGCGCCGAGCGGGAAGAAGTATTCCCGCACGCCCTCAAGCCCGGAGACCTCCGGCGTCAAGACATCCGTGTCCGTTTCAAGCTTCGCGAGCACCCCGCGCGAATCGAGCTGCACGGCCTTTGCATGGCTGCACAGCAGCAGATCGGGCATATCCGCTTCAAATGCCGCGCCGAGTGCGGCCTCATCCTCAAAGCTTTGCAGCTCAATACGCCGCGCCGGCTTTCCGCCGCGGCTGTTATACTCTGAGACGAGGGACTCCAGCGCCGTGTCCGAACAGTCACCCGATATGTACCAGAGCCTGAGCGGCTTGGCAGGGGACGTATCGGGGGCGAGCGTTAAAAACAAGCATATAAGCACGGCGGCAATGAGCGCGGCAGCTGCCGCAAGACGCCTTTTTTTCATCATGTACTCCATTCGTAAGGAAAACTTGTCTGCATTTTATCATGCCGGGGCGGATATGACAAGCCGTTTGATATTTTGCGGCAGATGTGGTAAAATCTCCGCGAACGGATCAGGAGGTATAGACAATGAAATATAAAGCTGTTTTGTTTGACATGGACGGCACCGTCCTCAACACGCTCGGCGACCTTGCCGCGGCGGTGAACCACACTCTGCGCGAGTTTTCGATGCCGGAGCGCAGCATAGCCGAGGTCGCGGCGGCGCTCGGCAACGGCGCAGCCTATCTCATCGCGCACACTGTCCCCGATGGGACGTCTAAGGAATTGACGGACAAGGTGCTCGCGGCCTACGCGCCGTACTATGACGCTCACTGCGATATTCTGACCGGCTCCTATGACGGTATCGTCCCGCTGATGCAGAAGCTGCGCGAGCGGGGAGTGAAGCTCGCGGTCATTTCCAACAAGCAGGACACCGCCGTAAAGCCGCTGGCGGAGAAGTATTTCCCGGGACTGCTTGAGATCGCCGTCGGCGAGAGCGCCGAGGTGCGCCGCAAGCCGAACCCGGACGCTGTGCTTGCAGCGCTGCGCCATATCGGTGTTGAGCGCGAAGAGGCAATATACGTCGGCGATACCGAGGTCGATCTTCAGACCGCACGCAACGCCGGGATGGAGTGTGCATCTGTCGACTGGGGCTTCCGCACGCGCGAACAGCTCGTTGAGATCGGCGCGGAGCATATATTCGATACAGTGCAGGAGCTTGAGGAGTACCTGCTGAAAGATTGATAAAGATCAATACCATCAGTTGACAAGAGCACACACGCCTGACAACGTCAGAAGAAGCTTGCCCCGTTCCGCTTCTGCCTTGCGGCAAAAGCTGCACTAAGCAATCTCCTTCTTCCTTTTCCATGCAAACCCGCTTCGCTGGGCTTTGCATGGAGTGCAC
>CAVFGM010000141.1:0-7339 GCA_963621955.1 Bacteroidaceae bacterium | reverse complement strand
ACTCCCGGCTGCGTAATCCTCTCTGCCGTGTTCCGCCTCAAGAAAGGCGACGGCGAAGCCATCGCCGCGAAGATGCGTGAGCTCAACCAGCGCCGCCGCGATAAGCAACCGCTCGATCTTCCCTCGGCGGGCAGCGCCTTCAGGCGCCCCGAGAACGGCTACGCCGCCGCGCTCATAGACGAGGCGGGACTCAAGGGCTATACCGTCGGCGGAGCGCAGGTGTCGGAAAAGCATGCGGGCTTTGTCGTGAACACCGGAAAGGCCACCTCGCACGACGTTTACGACCTGATGATGCACATAAGAAAGACCGTATACGAAAAGTCCGGTACGGCGCTCGTGCCGGAAATGATAATCCTGCCGCCGGATTACGCTCTGTCTGATAACGGCCCCGAGATCCCGCTCAACCGCGTGACCGGCGGGCTTGAGGCGGAGCTGAACGCCGCCGCGGCGCAGGAGACACCGGAGAGCTGAACGGGAGAGATAAATGGATTTTTTGATTATCACCGGCCTGTCCGGGGCGGGCAAGAGCCGCGCCGCGGACGTGATGGAGGATCTGGACTACTACTGCGTGGATAATATGCCCGTCGCGCTCATGCCGCGCTTTGCGGAGCTCTGCATTGCCACCGGCGGACGCTATGAAAATGTTGCCCTCGTGACGGACGTGCGCGAGAAGAACGGCTTCGGGGAGCTGCTCAAGACCATTGACCAGCTCAAGGAGATGAATTGCAGCGTGCGCATTCTGTACATGGACGCGGATGTACGCACCATCGTACGGCGCTATAAGGAATCGCGCCGCCCGCACCCGCTCGCCACGCGCGGCATGTCGGTCGAGGAGGCTGTACACAAGGAGATGGATCTGCTCGCGCCGGTACGCGAGCGGGCGGACTTCATCGTCAACAGCTCGAACCTCACCCTCGGCATGCTCCAGAACAAGCTCTTTTCGCTCTTCGCCCCGAACGGGGAAAAGCGCGAGATCGACGTGACTGTCATGTCCTTCGGCTATAAGCATGGCCTGCCGATGGAGGCAGACCTCGTGTTCGATGTGCGCTTTCTGCCAAACCCGTTCTACGTTGAAGACCTGCGTCCGCTCTGCGGCCTTGACCGGCCCGTGGCGGAGTTTGTGTTCAGTTACCAGCAGACGCGCACATTTATGGAAAAGATAGAGGACATGCTCGACTTCCTGCTGCCGATGTACATTGAGGAGGGTAAGCTTTCACTGACCGTCGCCATCGGCTGCACCGGCGGGCACCACAGGAGCGTAGCCATCGCCTCGGCGCTGACGGACTACCTCGTCGCCGACGGGATCCGCGCCGTCAACGTCAACCGCGATCTGGACAAGTAGGAGAGGCTGCCATGTCGTTTTCATCCCGCGCGAAGGCTGAGCTGTGTCAGGCGCGGCCAGACCGGAAATGCTGCGCCGTCGCCGAGAGCTACGGCGTGCTGCTCTACTGCAACACCTTTTCCGCAAACGAAATACGTGTGATCACCGCAAGCCCGGAGTTCGCTGCACGTCTGCCGAAGCTCTTCCGCAAGGCCTTCGGCGTGAGCTTCGACCGGCTCCCGCCCGAGGGAGCGGAGGGCAAGCGCACGCTCTCGATAACCAATGCGGATAAGCTCTCCGCGATTTTTGACGCTTTCGGAGCCGACCGCGGCGCAACGCTGTCGCACCATATAAACTTCGGCGTTATCGAAGAGGACTGCTGCCGCGCTTCGTTTATCCGCGGCGCATTTTTAGCGGGCGGCAGCGTCACCGATCCGGAGAAGCGCTACCACCTCGAGCTTGCGACCTCGCACCGCAGCGTCAGCCGCGAGGCGTATTCGATCCTGCTGGACATGGGCTTCAGTCCGAAAGAGACGGAGCGCGCCGGAAACAGCCTGCTCTACTTCAAGCAGGCCGACGCCATTGCAGACTTCTTCACGACGATCGGCGCAAGCGGCACAGCCATGGACATTATGACCGCAAAGGTCGAAAAGGAAATGCGCAATACCGTCACCCGGCAGATAAACTGCGACAGCCACAATGCCGATAAGACCGTTGCCGCCGCGCAGGAACAGATGAATGCCATCCGCCGCATCGCGAAAGACTACGGGCTTGACGCGCTGCCCGAGCCGCTGAAGGACGCGGCACTCCTGCGCATCGCAAACCCCGAGGCAAGCCTTGCCGACCTTGCCACACTGAGCTATCCCCCGGTGACAAAGAGCTGCCTCAACCACCGTTTCAAAAAGATAATGGGCTTCAAGCCCGAGGAAGAATAAAAAATATGTCGTTCGTTCATCTTCATGTGCATAGCGAGTATTCCCTGCTCGACGGCGCCTGCCGTATCGAAAAGCTGGCGGAGCGTATAAAGGAGCTGGGGCAGGACGCCGTCGCGATCACCGACCACGGCGTAATGTACGGCGCGGTCAATTTCTACCGCGCCTGCAAGGCTGCGGGCGTAAAGCCGATCATCGGCTGCGAGGTCTATGTCGCGCCGCGCAACATGAGCGATAAGGAGCACGGCATTGACAATAACTATTCCCACCTGATCCTCCTGTGCAGGAACGAGACGGGCTACCGCAACCTCTGCTATCTCGTCTCCGCCGGCTTTACCGAGGGCTTCTACATCAAGCCGCGCATAGACTGGTCGATACTGCATGAGCACGCTGAGGGGCTTATATGCCTGTCAGGCTGCCTTGCCGGGTACATTCCCCAGCGGCTCATCCGCGGGGACTATGAGGCTGCAAAGGCCAAGGCGCTGGAGCTGGAGGAGCTTTTCGGCAAGGATAATTTCTATCTTGAAATTCAGGATCACGGCATCGAGGACGAGCAGACCGCGGGTCGCGAGCTTATCCGCCTGCACCGCGATACCGACATCCCTCTTGTCGTGACGAACGACGCGCACTATATCGAGAAAAAGGACGCCTATTATCAGGACGTCCTCATGTGCATCCAGATGGGCAAGACCGTCGACGATCCGGGGCGTATGCGCTTTGAATCGCAGGAGCTTTATCTCAAGAGTGAGGAGGAGATGCGCGCGCTGTACCCAGAGGTACCGGAGGCGGCGGACAACACCGTCGATATCGCCGCGCGCTGCAATTACGATTTCCAGTTCGGGCACTATTTCCTGCCGCGCTTCAAGCTCCCCGAGGGAGAGACCGATAGCTATGAGTACCTTAAAAAGCTGTGCGAAAAGGGCTTTGCCGAGCGCTTTGCCGGCCGGCCCGAGGTACACTCCCAGCTTGAATATGAGCTTGACATCATCCACAGCATGGGCTTTGTGGATTACTTTCTGATCGTTTCGGACTTCATCGGCTACGCCAAGCGCAACGGCATCCCCGTCGGCCCCGGACGCGGCAGCGCCGCGGGCAGCGTCGTGTCCTACTGCCTGCATATCACCGATGTCGACCCGATAAAATACAGCCTCTTCTTTGAGCGCTTCCTGAATCCTGAGCGCGTGTCCATGCCGGATATCGATGTGGACTTCTGCGTCAACCGCCGCGGCGAGGTCATCGACTATGTCCGCCGTCTCTACGGCAATGACCATGTCGCGCAGATCGTCACCTTCGGCACGATGGCCGCGCGCAACGCCGTGCGCGATGTCGGGCGCGCGCTCTCCGTCAGCTATGCAGAGACGGACGCTGTTGCAAAGCAGGTGCCCTCCGGGCCGGGTGCGCTGAACATGACGCTCGATGAAGCCCTGCGCCTGTCAAAGCCGCTCAAGGAAATGTATGACAGCGACGAGACACTGAAGCGGCTCATCGACGTTGCCAGAGCGCTCGAGGGAATGCCGCGCCACGCCTCGACCCATGCGGCGGGCGTCGTGATTACCGAGAAGCCGGTGTATGAATATGTCCCGCTGGCGAAAAACGACGAGTCCGTCGTGTGCCAGTACCAGATGACTACGCTTGAGGAGCTCGGCCTTCTCAAGATGGACTTTCTCGGCCTGCGCAACCTCACTGTGCTTGACGACGCAGTGCAGTTAGTGCGCCGCCGCGAGCCGGGCTTCCGCATTGAGGACGCGCCCGAGGACGATAAGGCGACCTATGACATGCTTGCCGCCGGGCGCACCGTCGGCGTGTTCCAGCTTGAAAGCACGGGAATGACCGGCGTGTGTACCGGGCTCAAGCCAAAGAGCATTGAAGATATCACCGCTATAATCTCGCTCTACCGCCCCGGCCCGATGGACAGCATCCCGCGCTTCATCGAGTGCTCGGCGCACCCGGAGAAGATCACCTATAAGCATGAGCTGCTGCGCCCGATACTCGAGGTCACCTATGGCTGTATCGTGTATCAGGAGCAGGTCATTGAAATATTCCGCCGCCTCGGCGGCTTCTCGCTCGGTCAGGCAGATATGATCCGCCGTGCGATGTCGAAGAAAAAGCACAAGGTCATCGACGCTGAGAGAGTCGCTTTCGTCCACGGCGATCCGAGCCGCAATATCCCCGGCGCTGTTGCCAACGGCGTGAGCGAGCAGGTCGCAAACAGCATCTATGACGAGATCCTGGACTTTGCAAGCTACGCTTTCAACAAAGCCCACGCTGTGAGCTACGCCATCGTCGCCTACCGCACGGCCTATATGAAGCGGCACTATCCCGCCGAATACATGGCGGCTCTGCTGACGAGCGTGCTTGAAAACAGCGCGAAGATCGCCGAATATATTGCTGAGTGCCGCGACATGGGCATAAAGCTGCTGCCGCCCGACGTCAATGAATCCGGCGCGCACTTTACCGTCAGCGGCTCGAACATCCGCTACGGCCTTGTCGCCATCAAGGGCATGGGCTGGGGCGCGGTGGACGGCCTTGTCGCCGAGCGCGAGCGCGGCGGCCTGTTCCAGAGCTTCGAGGATTTCTGCCGCCGCATGAACGGAAGTGAGCTTAACCGCCGCGCCGTCGATAACCTCATAAAGGCCGGCGCGTTTGATTCTATGGGCTACAAGCGCCGTGCGCTCATCCAGGTCTCCGGTGCGATAATCGACAGCATCGCCCAGGCGCAGCGGGACAATATCTCCGGACAGCTCGACCTGTTCGGGGACTTTACCGATAACGGGCAGAAAGCCCCGGCGGTAATAAAGATACCCGATATCGAGGAGTATTCCTCCCTTGAAAAGATGGCGCTCGAGAAGGAGACGACCGGGCTCTATCTCAGCGGCCACCCGATGGACGGCTACCGCGACGCCGTGCGCAGGATCGGCGCAGTTCCGCTCGGCACGCTGCTGGGCGACCTCGCCTCCGACGACGGCCCCCACCGCTTTGCCGACAACCAGCTCGTGACGGTCGTAGGCGTCGTCGCCTCCTCCAAGACGAGGACGACGCGCAACAACACCCTTATGAGCTATATCCAGCTCGAGGACGATACCGGTTCCATGGAGCTGATGGCTTTCCAGCGCGCCCTCGACTCCGGCGGGGCGTACATCAAGGACAATGCCGCGCTTGTCATCAAGGGCCGCATCTCTATACGCGATGAGAAGGAGCCGCAGATAGTCGTCGAATCCATCCGTCCGCTCTCGGACATGAACGCCCCCGGCAGCAGCGCGCCGCCCCCCGCGGAGAAGAAGCTCTGGGTCAAGCTCGGCAGCGAAACGGACCCGATCCTCGACCGTATCAAGCTCATCCTCACCATGTTTCCCGGCACGCAGCAGATGATAATCTACTGCGACAGGGAGAAAAAACGCATCGGCACGCGCTGCCTGATACATGAGGGACTCGTTGCGGAGCTTCAGGAGCTGCTCGGCGAAAAAAATGTGGTCGTAAAATAAAGGCAGCAGAAAAGGAACCGCATATGAAAAGAAACGCTATAATACGCGGCTTTACCGCGGCGTTCTTGGAGCGCTGGCGTGGTTATAAGCTGCCGTTTATATCGACGCTGTTCTTCGGTTTGGCGGCACACGCATTTGCCATGACGAACAAGCTCCCGTTTGACGATGAGGCGATCTATCTCTTCGGCAAGGGCACGACCACCGAATCCGGGCGTTACGGCCTTGAGCTGCTGCGCCTGATAATGCCCGATTATTCCATGCCGTGGATATACGGACTTATCTCGCTCCTGCTCATCTCCGCCGCGGTGTGCGTCATAATAAAGCTGTTCGATATCAGAAGCCATGTCCTTCAGGTGCTCCTCGGCGCGCTGTTTATCACCTTCCCTGCGGAGACCGGGACTATCGGCTATATGTTCACTGCCGCGCCCTATGCGCTCGCACTGTTTCTTTCTGTTGCTGCGGTGTATTCATACAGCAGCCGGACACGCGGCGGGCTTATCGCGGCGCTTGTGATGCTGGCCTTTTCATGCAGCATATATCAGGGATATTTTTCCTTTGCAGCGAGCCTGTGTGCTCCTGATGATAAGCCGCCTTATCTCCGGTGATGACGCAAAAGCCGTGCTCGTCTCCGGGCTTCGGATGCTTGCAATGCTCATTGCTGCACTGCTGCTTTACGGTGCGGTGATCCTGTTTTTCTCGAAGCTGCTTGATTATCCCGTGCTGAGCGGCGTTGTCAACAGCACCCAGAGCATCCCTATGCGCATCGCCGTGGCGTACAGTGCGTACATAAAGACCATCCTGTGCGGCTGCTTCGGCTATGTGCGCGGCATTGCGTCGCGCCTTGCGCATATAGTGCTGCTGCTCGTTATGGCTGCGCTGATAGTGCGCGGCGAGGTGAAGCGGCGCAATATCAGGCACAGCCTGCTGCTGGCGCTCTGCCTGTTTCTCTTCCCGCTCAGCTGCTACTGTCTCTATATCCTCGCGGATAACGGGTATATCCACTCCCTTGCGCTCTACAGCTTCGCATCGCTGTACATACTGGCGGCCATCCTTATCGACCGTGCCGATACCGGCTGGACGCTCCGCCCTGACGCCGTTGCTGCCGCGGCAATGGCCGTCGTTATCATCTGCAACATCTATTTTGCAAACGAGTTTTCGCTGTACAGCTATCTGATGAAGGAGAACGTCACTTCTTTCTATACCTCGCTTCTGACGCAGGTCTATGAAACGCCGGGCTTTGCCGAGGGCACGGAGCTTGCGCTTATAGGCGAGCCTCCGGAGTTTCCCGCGGAGCGCAACGCCTGCTACACGCGGGATGAATTTACTCTGCCCGGGAACCCTGTTGACAGCTCCGCCATTGCTCCGTTCATTATTCGATATTATATCGGCTCTGATATCCCGCTTGCGGACGACGATACCATCGCCGCGATGATGGATACCGCCGAGTTTGCGGAAATGCCGGTCTATCCGTATTACGGCAGCGTGCGGGTGATCAATGGCACCGTTGTGGTCAAACTCTCATAGCCGGGCAGAGCACGGCATAATAAAAGGGTTCTGTGTCAATAGTTGGGGTAGAGCGAAACGAAAAATAGCAGTAGAGGCGT
>CAVFGM010000140.1:0-2200 GCA_963621955.1 Bacteroidaceae bacterium | reverse complement strand
GGGATAAACCAGACGAAGCACCAGATCAACCTCAATGTCATTGTCGATATAGATATTCTTATCCCGTGGGGCACCGAGAGCGCGCAGGTCGTGACTGAGGTGCTCATTGCGGACACAGTAGTCGTAGGCAAAGTACCGGACACATACCTGAATATGCAGTAGGAGAATACCATGGATGTACAGAAGGAAATAAACGAGCTGCGCCGCAAGCTGAACTATTACGGAAAACTCTATTACGTGGACGACGCACCCGCAATATCCGACTATGAGTATGACATGCTCATGCAGCAGCTCAAGGCGCTTGAGAAGGAGCACCCGGAGCTTATTACGCCCGATTCGCCGACCCAGCGTATAGGCGGCCCCGCACTCTCCAAGTTTGAGCCGGTGCATCATCAGGTCCCGCTGGAGAGCCTGACGGACGTTTTCTCCATTGACGAGCTGTTCACATTCGGCGAGCGCATGGACAGCATGCTTCCCGGCCGACACAGCTATACGGTCGAGCCGAAGATCGACGGGCTGTCGATGTCTCTGGAGTATGAGAACGGCGTATTCGTCCGCGGCGCGACCCGCGGCGACGGCGTTACCGGCGAGGACGTTACTGAAAACCTCCGCACTGTCCGATCGCTCCCGCTCAGGATAGAAAACGCCCCCGAGCGCCTGATCGTCCGCGGTGAGGTATATATGTCCCGCGCTGTATTTAACGAGCTCAACGCCCAGCGCGAGATAAACGGAGAAAAGCTCCTTGCAAATCCGCGCAACGCCGCAGCCGGTTCTATACGTCAGCTCGACCCGAAGATAGCAGCATCGCGAAAGCTGGATATAATCTGCTTCAATATGCAGTACAGCTCCGACGATATATATACGAGCCATGCTCAGACGCTTGACGCGATGAAGGCTATGGGCTTTCCCGTCGTACCGTACATGAAATACGACAGCATCCGTGACTGCGTCGAGCGCATAGAATGGCTTGGCGAACACCGTGACAAACTGCCATACGATATGGACGGCGCGGTAATAAAGATAGACTCCCTTGAACAGCGCACCGTGCTGGGCAGTACCGCCAAAGCCCCTCGCTGGGCGGTAGCGTTCAAATACCCGCCTGAGAAAAAGGAGAGCCGGGTGCTCGATGTTATCGTGCAGGTCGGGAGGACGGGCGTGCTGACCCCGAAAGTCATAGTCGAGCCTGTGCGCCTTGCAGGGACTACCGTCTCTGCGGCGACGCTGCATAATCAGGACAACATCGACCGCCTTGACCTGCGCATCGGAGATACGGTCGTGCTGCAGAAGGCGGGGGAGATAATACCCGAGGTGCTTTCCGTCAACAAGGACAAGCGCCCTGAGGGAACGGTTCCGTTCGTGATGCCCTCTGTCTGCCCCGAATGCGGCTCACCCGTCGTGAGGGACGAGGACGGCGCGGCACTCCGCTGCACAAGTCCCGAGTGTCCCGCTCAGCGGCTGCGCAACATCGCGCACTTTGCTTCACGTGAGGCGATGGACATTGAGGGGCTCGGCATCTCTGTCTGCGAAAGCCTCATAAACAATGGTCTTGTCAGCTCTGCTGCAGACCTCTATTATCTTGAGCAGGATAAGATAGCCGAGCTCGAGCGCATGGGAGATAAGTCCGCTGCAAATCTTATTGCCGCCATCGAACGCAGCAAATCCGCCGGACTTGCCCGGCTTCTCTGTGCCTTTGGCATACGTCAGGTAGGACAGAAGGCTGCAAAGGTGCTTGCCGGGAGCTTTGAGGATCTCGACGCACTGATTGCAGCCGACGCAGAGCAGCTCACGGCGATCCCGGATATCGGCGGCATTACAGCGGGGTTCATCATCGAGTGGTTCAGCCTGCCGCAGTCGCAGCACCTCATAGGCCGCCTCAGAGCCGCCGGTGTGGATTTCACCAGCCACGAGGAGAAAAAGGACGACCGCTTTGCCGGGCTGACCTTTGTGCTCACCGGCACGCTCTCGGACTTCACGCGCGATGAGGCCTCGGCCATAATCGAGAGCTTCGGCGGCAAAGCCTCTTCGTCCGTATCGAAAAAGACGAGCTATGTTCTGGCAGGAGAAAACGCCGGCAGCAAGCTAACCAAGGCCGAAGGACTCGGTATAAAGATCATAAGCGAAGCGGACTTCGCGGAAATGATAAAATAGGCTCTGTGTCAATAGTTGGGGTAGAGCGAAACGAAAAAATAGCAGTAGAGGC
>CAVFGM010000139.1:0-7516 GCA_963621955.1 Bacteroidaceae bacterium | reverse complement strand
TGTCTAGCAGCTTCATTTTAAAGGATTTTTCTGTTATGCTCTACTCTTATTTTTTTCAACATGCTAAAAGTTGGAGTACCCGGGTTTACCCAGGTACCCCAACTTTTAGTTTACAACCATAATATTTAACCGAGAAATCAGATGAACTTATCGATGATGTTCTCGATGCCCTGGTTGTTGCCGTTGATGTACATGCAGACATCCCATGCGCGCCAGATAACGGTACGCAGGTTGCCGATGGCAACGCAGTCGCCGACACGGAAGATGGTCTCCTTGCCCTTGACCTTGCGGGACAGATCCTTGCCGCCGACAGGAGTGGGAACAAAGCCGATGCCGTTGACGACGTTGTCGCACTCGACGAAGAACTTCTCGCCGGTCTTGACGTTCTTAACGGTGCAGCCCTTGTCGGTGATCTCGGTGATGGTGGACTGGAGGTAAACGGGAACCTTGTGGTACTCCATAGCATCACGCAGGAAAGAGGTGTTGGCAAGGCAGGTGACATCGGACTTGACGAGGTCGTTTGCAAACTCGACAATGATGGGGTGCTTGCCGTAGTTGAGGAGCAGGTCATATGCAGCCTCGCAGGAGGACTGGCCGCCGCCGAGGAAGAGGACCTTATCACCGACCTCATGCTTCTCCTTGAGCAGCTGAGTGAAGGTGAGAGCCTTCTCAAAGCCGGGGATCATGGGCATGGTTCTGGGAGTGGAACCGGTGGCGATGATGACAGCGTCGAACTTGCCGATGGTGTTGACGTCGGTGACTTCGGTGTTGAAGTGGACTTCAATGCCGGCCTTCTCGATCTCTCTCTTGTACCAGCGGATGAGCTCCTTGTCGTTCTCTTTGAAAGTCATGGCGGAAGCAGTCAGGAACAGACCGCCCAGCTCATTGGTCTTTTCAAAGATAACGGGGATGTTGCCCTGCTGATGCAGAACCAGAGCAGACTCCATACCGCCGATGCCGCCGCCGATGATGGCGACTCTCTTGGCCTTCTTGGTGGGAGCAATGTAGTATCTGGTGTGCTGCATGGTGGTCGGGTTCAGAGCGCAGCGGCCGAGATGCAGGGAGTCCATAAGGTTCTGGGTGTTGGAGGAACCCTTGTACTTTGCAAAGTTGAAGCAGCCGTTGTGGCAGCGGATGCAGGGCTTGATCTCGTCCTCGCGACCTTCGAGGATCTTGTGGATCCACTCATGGTCAACGAGGTTCTGACGTGCGATAGCAACAGCGTCGAGTCTGCCGGCTGCGATCTCTTCAGCGGCCTTGACAGGATCCATACGGCCTGCGCAGACAACGGGCTTGGAGGTGAACTTCTTGATGTGCTCAACATAGCTGAGGTTGCAGTTATCCGGCATGTACTGAGGCGGATGTGCCCAGTACCAAGCGTCGTAAGTACCGTTGTCGCAGTTGAACATATCGTAACCGGCGTCCTCAAGGTACTTGATGGCCTTCTCGGACTCTTCCATGTCACGGCCCCACTCCTCGAAGTCGGTCTCATAAGGCATTGCGCCCTTGCACCAACCCTTGGTCTTGGAGACGACAGAGTAACGCAGGGAGACGGGGAAGTCATCACCGGCGTACTTCTTTATGCACTGAACGATCTCGACCGGGAAGCGGAAGCGGTTCTCGAAAGATCCGCCGTACTCGTCGGTACGGTAGTTCCAGTTGGACATAGTGAACTGGTCAAGGAGGTAACCTTCATGGACAGCGTGGATCTCAACACCGTCAACACCGGCGTCTCTCAGCTTCTTCGCGGTCTTACCGAAAGCTTCGACCATCTCATGGATCTCAGCGACGGTCATGGGGCGGGACTTGACATCCTCAGCCCAGCGGTTCGGGGTAGCGGAAGCGGAAGCGCAGGAGTACTGAACGTCAACGATGGGGGAAGCGAGCTTGTTGAGGAAGTCGTTCTTTGCAAGAACGGTCATCCAGCCGTTGATAGCCATGGAACGGCCAAAGCCTGCTGCCAGCTGAATGAACAGCTTGCCGCCGGTCTTGTGGTACTCTTCCATGTAGGGCTTGAGCTGCTTGAACATCTTGTCGTTCTGCCACAGCCACTTGCGGCCGGGGATACCGAGGGTATCGCGCACGCACTGCATACCGGGGAGGACAAGGCCGACGCCGTCCTGTGCTCTGTTGAGCAGGAAGTAAGCGGCTTCCTTATCGAAGTGGTTGGGCTCCAGCCAGCCGAACAGGGAGGTGCCGCCCATGGAGCACTGAACGATGCGGTTCTTGATCTCTACGTTACCGACCTTCCAGGGGGTAAAGAGAGCGCTGTATTTTTCGTTCATGAAATACATCCTTTCCTTTTCTTATCTTATTTATTTTACGGAGATGGGGAACCGTAAGGCATGTCCATCCACCGTTTTTTACAAACCCTTATGCCGCGGCTGAACCGGCATACCGCAGCTTCACACTTGTCGCAATTATATCACACTTTTTTAAAATAATCAATTGCTTAAAGCCTTTGTGTGAAGTCTATTTAGTATACAATTTTCGACCGTATGTATAGCAGAGTGTCAAAAACCAGACAGATTGCGGCAAAAAGTCTGAGCGCAGATCAGAACCTGCCGCGGCTCAATCTGCGCTCGACGATAAAGAACACCGGGAGGCTTATAAGGAACGGGAAGAAGTAGGTCGCGATCCTGTAAAGGAGCATCGCGCCCGAGGCGTCGATACTGCTGACGACGGCGGAATAGAAGAACACGAACGCAAATTCGAGCGGCCCGAGGCCGTTGACGTTCGGGAGCACGCCGGTGATGAGCAGCATCATCGCCGAGAGGATGAGCGAGTGGAGCAGGTCGGGCGCATCAAGTCCCATGCAGCGCAGCGCCGCCGAGGGGATCATATACAGCACCGTGAGCTTGAGGAAGTTCAGCAGCATGACCTTTGCCGAGACGGCCTTCATGCCTTTGAGGTGCGCGGCCTCCGCGTACATCAGGTCGATCTGGCGGAGCCATTTTTCGCGGCGCTCCGGCCATTTGCCCTTTTCGGGGAAGAGCCCGAGGAGCTTCACGGCGAGGTCATGCACGGGCTTCCATGTACACAGCAGGATGAGCGCCGTGATTATCAGCAGGAAGATGGCGATGCCGGGCAGCACGTATTTGACGGACTCCGGCAGCACCTCGCGCAGCCAGCTGAGGCCGGGGATGAGCATGACGAGGGCATAGATGAGTATCGCGGACTTGTGGTAGACAAATTTCAGAATGAGCAGCCCGACGCTGCGCCCTGCGTCAAGCCCGCAGCGGTCGAGGTAGACGCTCTGCATCGGGATCGTTATTGCGCCGCCGCTTGCAGTCAGGCCGAAAGCGCCGAGGAAGGTCAGCTCGAAGGCCTGACGGTAGCTCAGCTCCGGCAGACGGCTGCGCAGCAGCGTCATGCACATTGCGGAGTCGATGAGCTGATAGCCCAGCCCCATTGCGAGCAGCAGGCACACGCCGGGGACGGAGACCTCCGACAGGGCGGAGATGATCTCAGGGAGCTTGTCCCGGAACACGATATACAGAAGCAGGAGAACGAGCGCCAGCGCGGCAAGCCCACTGACAAGGGAACGTTTTTTGGATTTTTCCATTTTGAACAATTTTCCTTTTTACAGGCGGCGCCGCATGTCATGCGGCTTTGAGGTCAATGTGCGCCGCGGTGCGCAAGCTCGGCGGCCTCCGCCCAGAGGGTGCAGGCGCGGTGCATATCAGGCTCCGCGTCAGGCTTCATCCCGCGGATGAACCAGTCGCTCAGAAGCCCGGAGCAGTTGAAGCGGCACATATAGGTCATAAAGGCGCGGGTGCCGGAGTCAAGCTCGCGCCCGGCGGCGTAGCGCTCGATGAAGCGGTCAGCCCAGTATTCGCAGGCGTGGTTCAGGCACTGGTCAAAGACGTCCCGCGGGGCGGACGAATAGACGTGCAGCACGGCGCGGCGGTTCTGGGACAGCATATCCAGCGCCTTGTGCATGCACTGCTCGGGCGCATCGTCGCTGTAATACTCGCTCAGGATCGAATCGATCTTGCTGCGGACGATCTCATCGAGCAGGGCAGGCATATCCTTGAAGTGATAATAGAATGTGTTGCGGTTGATATCGCAGTCACGGACGATGTCGAGCACGGACACGTCACGGTAGGCGCGCTGGTTGAGAAGCTTCACGGCGGACGCCATGATCAGTTCTTTTTTACCGGCAATAAGTCATTCCCCCACAATATTTTATATGGCTAACTTATCTCAAGTCCGTGTAAACTGTTTTTCAATCCAAGCTCAACATTTATTGATGTTTGCCCAAAAACGCCGATTAGCTTAATATCCGATGATGCTGTCAAAGCCGTAGTAGAGCGCCATGTAGACATTTGACCAGTCGGAGGCATCCTCGGTGCTGAGGTAATCGAGCCCCTCAATAGCGCTGTATTTTGTCTTTGCATACGGACGGGGGAGCTGGACGTTTTTCTCTCCGCTTGCGATGCACTCGGCAATGAGCTGCTCATTGTAGGAAAGGGCGATGTGGGTGCGGCGTATATCGCTGACGCCGATATATCCGAAGTACAAAAGCGCAGCGACGCTCACGGCGCACAGCGCGGCGAGGAGGGACTTGCATCTGCCCTCAAACAGCGGCGGGAAGAGTATTGCCACGGCGCACAGGAGCAGGATAAGCCCTATGTAGGTGCTGCGCCCCGTGCAGTACATCGCGAATGTCAGCACAAAATGCCCCGCGAGCGAGCCGAGCAGGAGAATGAGCGAGGCGATGCGCAGCCGCAGCGCCGCTTTATTTTTCACAGCGAGGTAAAACAGCAGCGCCCAGGCGAGCAGCAGCGGCCGGAAGCGCAGATAATATGAACCCGTTTCAACGAAGTTTGAGAGCAGCACAGGGATGGAGAACTCCGCAGACTTGTTCACGCTCTCCGCCGGGGCGAGCATCATGTACATGAACCCCGCAAAGGCGGCGAGCAGCGACAGGTACATCCACGGCGCAATGCGCTGCTTGAAGTAAAAGCGGCACACGGCGATAACGAGCATCACCATGAATATCACAGCGACGGAGGAATTTTCCGAATACGCGCCGACGAGGGCGGAGAAGATGACGAACAGCACGCGCGCGGGCTTTGACGGCTCACGGTCATGCAGGAGCTTATCGAGGTACGGCAGCATGAACACAAGGCACAGCACCCCGCACCAGAGGTAGTTTATCGCGCCGGTGAGCCAGAGAAAGACCTGACCGAACTCGGGCTGGAGCACCCATACGCAGCCGAATATCGCAAGCAGCCCGAGCGCGTTATGCTCCCTGCCCTGACGCGCGATGGAGTATATGAGCCATATCAGGGCGAGAAAGACTGTGGAATTTATGAGCTTAAAGACGGTGGGCGGCAGGAGCAGGAAGAGCTGCACAAGAAAATGTGCAGCGACGCGGCCGTTCATTATGTGCCGGTGCGCGGCCATTGATGGGAAGATATCCGCGACGCTCTCTATGCGGCTCTCATCGGCGTAGCTGAAAAAGTAGCGGTAATCGTCCGCGACGAGATCCGTCCACAGGTTGCATACGAGCATCACAAGAAAAATGCCGAGACACACCGCAGCGACGGTGACGCGGGAGCGGTTGACCCTATCAAAAATTCCGGATTTGTTCATAGACGGCTCCAATGGAAAAATTACATAACTTGGTTAACATAATTAATTACCGAATACCCATAGGTGAGTTACGCCGAAGGCCTCGCGGATAAAGCAGTTGAGGGTGTATACCGGGTAGCCCATGCTTCCGGCAACTCCAGCGGCATCCGCGCCGAGGAGCTTTGCCATGCACTTGGCGCGGTAGAGATGGTAGCAGCTTGAGACGATGGCAACATTGCCGTCGGGCGTATCGCCGCGGCGCTCTATAATGGCAAAGGCGTTCTGAAGATTCTCCATCGTAGTGGTGGAGCGATCCTCTTTGATGAGCCGGTCAGGGTCGACACCCTGCGCGGTGAGCCAATCATACATGCAGTCGGCCTCGGTCATGCTCTCACCTTTGCCCTGCCCTCCGCAGAGGATGGCGGTGCTGCCGGGGTTAGCGTCCAGATATTTCATCGCGCCCTCCATGCGATGGATAAGTGCAAGGGACGGCCTATCGTCCAGTACGGCGGCGCCCAGGACGACAATGTATTTCTTCTCGCCGGCGTTTCTGTCCGTGCGTGCGTTGCCGATGATAAGTCCCTCGACGGCGCAAAAATACATGAGCCCCACGGTCGTGACGATCACAGCGGCCTTCCACAGCGCGTCGGGCGCGAAGCGGCAGAGCGTGACGAGTGCCGTGGCGTAGATAAGCGCGAAGGCGATGTACCCATAGCCGCGCATGGCGAACTTGAAGAACAGCGCCAAGGTGAGCAGGATGATATCGGCAAGCAGCCAGTGCGGTATCTGTTTAAGAAAGCTCATGCATTCAGCTCCTCCCAGCGTTCGTACAGCGCGAGGAGCTCTTCATCGAGCGCATCCTTCTGCTGCTGGATATCCATAAGCTTCTGGTAGTCAGAGGAAAATTCCTCGGCCTGACGGTCGAGCTCCGCCGACTGGGCCTCGAGCTTGGCGATCTCCTTTTCGAGCTTGGCGATGGATTTTTCGTTATTCTTCGGGCGCGGCGGACGTGACTTCTTCTCTTTCTCAAGAGCCTTTTCCTGCTCGCGCTCACGCTGACGGTCGTTCTGCGCGAACACTGCCTGACGCTCGCGCCAGTCGCAGTAGTCACGGTAGCCGCCGCGGAAGTCGGTTATCTTCCCGTCGGCCAGCGCCCAGACGCGCGTAGCGAACTTCTCTATAAAATAACGGTCGTGCGAGACGAAGAGCAGCGTCTGCTCATAGTCCGAGAGCGCATCCTCCATCCATTCGCGGCTGGCGATGTCGAGATGGTTCGTCGGCTCGTCGAGGATGAGGAAGTTTATATCCCCGCCCATGAGCATGCACAGGCGCAGGCGGCTCTTCTCACCGCCGGAGAGAGCGCCGACCGGGGTCAGCGCGTCCTCACCGCGAAAGCCGAAGGCCGCGAGACGGTCGCGCGCCTGCTGCGGCAGGCAGCGGCAGTCATAAAGCATCGTGTCAAGCGCGCTGCGGCTCTCGTCCGTGAAGCTGACGAGCTGCGGCAGATACGCCGTGCGTATGGCGGGGCCGAGGTAGAGGTAGCCCGAGTCGGGCTTCTCCTGGTTCATAATGAGCTTCACGAGGGTGGACTTGCCCGTGCCGTTATCGCCGATGAGGGCGATGCGCTCCCCGCCGGTGACAGACAGGTCAAGGTCTGAGAAGAGCTTCTTTTCGCCGTAGCTCTTGGAGATGCCGTCCATGACAAGGACTTCATCCCCCTCGAAGCTGCGTTCCTTGAACTTGACGGTGAGCTTCTTCTGCTCGGTCGGGCGCTCGGTGTGGCTGAGCTTCTCGATGCGCTTTTCCATGGAGAAGGCGCGCTTGTGCAGCTTGTCATTGCCCATGAATGCCCAGAGGTGCATCTGCGCCGCGGCACGTTCAAGCTGCTCTATCTTTGCCTGATCCTTCTCATATTTCTTCAGCTTCTCCTCAAAGC
>CAVFGM010000138.1:0-6636 GCA_963621955.1 Bacteroidaceae bacterium | reverse complement strand
GGAAAACCTTACGTTTGTGATCAGCTGCGTTCTGATAATCGCGGCAATATTCATCGTCGCAGCGCTGTTTGAAAAGCACGTCTGCCATGACAGGAAGAGCTTCTCGAGCACGCACTATATAAGCTACACGGCAATGTTTGCCTGCATGTCGGGCGTGCTGATGCTCATTGAGATACCGCTGTTCTTCGCGCCGGGCTTCTATAAGCTCGACCTGAGCGAGATGCCGGTGCTGATATGCACATTCTATCTCGGCCCCGTGGCCGGCGCCGCGACTGAGCTGCTGAAAGTCATCGTCAAGCTCCTGCTCAAGGGCACGACCACCGCTTATGTCGGCGACTTTGCAAACTTCGTCGTCGGCTGCACGTTCGTCCTCCCGGCGAGCATGATCTACCACGCAAAGCCCGGCAAGAAGACCGCACTCGTCGGCATGGCCGTCGGCACGCTCATTATGACCGTGTTCGGCAGCGCTTTCAACGCGATCTATCTGCTGCCGAAGTTCTCGGAGCTGTTCGGCCTGCCGCTCGACACGATAGTCAGTATGGGCACGGCGGTGAACGGCGCAATAAACAGCGTCAGCACGCTGGTGCTGTTCGCGGTCGTCCCGTTCAATCTGCTCAAGGGCGTCATCGTCTCGGCGCTGACTTTCCTGCTGTATAAGCGCATCTCCCCCATCCTGCACAGGAACGACGCAAAGCGCGTCAGCCGCCGCGCCGGTTCAGCACCCGCCGCAGACGCAGGATGCTCAAAATAAAGTTTACGGCCTCGGTGAAATAGATTATCCCGATATAGGCGTGCAGCGCGTACACCGGCAGCAGCGTCCACACGAGCACGAGCCCCAGCACCGCATCAAGGATGTTGATGCCCATGCTCCACATCTGCTGCCCCAGGCCCTTTAGGCAGCCGTCAACGGTCATGTCGGTATACATGACGGGGATGAGCGGGGCGAGGATGCGGATATAGGCTCCGGCCTCTGCGCTGTCATAGATTGCAAGGCCGAGGCTGTCGGCAAAGATGAACATGAACGCCGCAACGGCTCCGGAAAAGCCGAGACTCAGACGCAGCAGCGAGCGCGACGCGCGGTGTATCCCATCCCCGTCTCCCTGTACCTGCGCCTCGGTAAGCTCCGGGACTATGAGCTCCGCAGCCGCAGCCATGATGCAGGACGGGAAAAAGATGATTGGCAGCACCATGCCCTGTATGACGCCATAGCCCGAGAGTGCGCCGTCAGCGGAGTACCCGGCGGACTTCAGCCCGCGCGGGACGAGCAGGTGCTGGAGCGTGGAGAGCGCGCTCCTTGCGTAGGCCGACACAGCGAGCGGCACGGCGATGCGCAGCATGCGCGCAGTGAGTCCGCCCGAGGGGGCAGGCTCCCCGTAATGCCGGTGCCGGTCGGCAAGATAGACTATCCCCATAAGAATAAGGCTTATCACGTCCGTCGCCACTCTGCCGAGAGTGACGGCGGCGCAGCTTTTTTCAATGTCCCCGGCGGGGACGGCGCTCAGGCACAGCGCCACGAGCGCAATGCCTATAAGCTGCTCGGCAAAATGGACGAGCGTCGGCTTCCAGACGCGGCCGCATGCGGTAAAGTACCCGGACACGGACGAGCACAGCGAGATGCATGGCATACTTATCGCCGAGAGGCGAAGCGACATCACCGTGCGCGCGTCGCCTATCCAGAGAAAGCCTATCGGTTCCGCCAGCAGCCACATTATCGCACCCGCCGCCGCGCCGAAAAACGACGCATAGCCAAGGCAGCGGCGCATCGCGGAACGGATGCCGCCGGGATTCTCAAGCCCCAGCTCCTCGGAGACAAGGCGCGTCGAGGCAAAGCGGATGCCGGAGATGGCAAAGGTCGCAAGCAGATTCGTGACCGAGAGGACAAGCTGATAAAGTCCGATGCCGGCCGAGCCGATGCGACCGACGAGCCAGACCTGAAAGGCCATGCCGATGCAGCTCATCAGCAGGGATGAGACCGTCAGCAGGGCAGTGTTATATATGAGTCTCCGTCGTCTTATCATGGTCTGCCTCCTGTTCTACGGAAGCAGTATATGCGCGCGGAGCGCCGCACTTGTCCTTGCGGCATAAAAGGCTTGAAAACTGCGCGGAGGCGTGGTATATTTTATACAGTGAAATTCTAAAAACGGAGGCGTTTTTTATGATAATTACACTGGGAAGACAGCACGGCAGCAACGGGCACGATATCGCCAGGGCGCTGGCTGACGCGCTTGGTTACACCTGCTATGATAAGGAGATAGTCGACCACGCAGCGGAAAACTCCAGCTTCAGCAAGGAGATACTCGACACCTATGATGAGAAGCGCGTGTCCTCGTACATTGTGCCGACGCCGCATTACATAGGCATGAACGAGGGCTTCCGCCTGAATCTCCAGATAGCGACGGCGCAGTTCGACACGATACGCAGCCTTGCCGACAAGGGCAACGCCATCTTCGTCGGCCGCTGCGCGGACTATGTGCTCAGGAACCGCGATGATGTCCTGCGCGTCTTCATCATGGCCGATATGCCTTTCAGGATCAAGACGATAATGAAGCGCAAGAACCTCACCGAGGATCAGGCTAAGAAGCTCATCCGCGAGGTCGACAAGGACCGCTCCAGCTACTACAAGTATTACACCGACCAGATCTGGGGCGAGAGCGGCAACTACGACCTGTGCATCGACAGCAGCCGCATCGGCGTTGACGGCGCAGTCAAGGTCATCGAGAGCTTTATGAAAGCGCTTGAGAAGTAATTATATAAGCTGAAAAATACTCCCTGTCCAACCGGACAGGGAGTATTTTTTGTGACTGTCAAAAAGTAAGTTTACTTGAGCCTCACAGCCTCGCGAGCCTTGGCGGCGATGCCCTCGGCGTTGAGATCAAAGTAATCGAGCACCTCAGCCGCCTTGCCGCTGCGTCCGAACTCATCGTTCACGCCGAGGCGCAGCACCGGTGTGGGGCAGATCTCGCTCAGAAGCTCGCACACGGCGCTGCCGAGCCCGCCGATAACGGAGTGCTCCTCCGCGGTGACGATGCAGCCGGTCTCCCTCGCGGCCTTCACAACAAGCTCCGCGTCAAGCGGCTTGATGGTGTGCATATCGATAACGCGGGCGGAAATGCCGTCGTCCTCCAGCGCCTCGGCGGCCTTCATCGCCTGCGGCACCATGATGCCGGTCGCGATTATCGTGACGTCCTTGCCGTCGCGGAGAACAGCGCCCTTGCCGAGCTCGAAGCTGTAACCGGCGATCTCGTCGGTGATGATCTCGGTCGCGGGTCTTGCAAGGCGCAGATACGCCGGGCCGTTATAGTTAATGAGCGCTTCGACCGCAAGGCGCATTTCGTTGCCGTCGCATGGGCAGCACACCAGCATACCGGGCAGCGCGCGCATAAGCGCGAAGTCCTCGATGCACTGATGGGTCGCGCCGTCCTCGCCGACGGAAACGCCGCCGTGCGAGCCGACTACTGTGCAGTTGAGGTGCGGGTACGCGATGGAGTTTCTGACCTGCTCGTACGCGCGCCCCGCCGCAAATATGGCAAAGGTGTTCGTAAAGGGCTTATAGCCGCAGGTCGAAAGTCCGGCCGCTATATCGGTCATGTTGGCCTCGGCAATGCCGCAGTCAAAAAATCTCTCGGGGTGCGCCACGGCAAAGAATTTCGACATCGTCGCGCCCGCAAGGTCGGCATCCAGCACGACGAGCTGCGGGTACTTATCGGCAAGCTCAACGAGAGCCTCGCCGTAGGCGTTGCGTGTTGCTATCTTTCCTGCCATTTCAGAGCACCTCCAGTTCTTTAACGCGGGCTTCAAGCTCGCTCATCGCCTGTGCGTACTGCTCGGCGTTCGGAGCCTTGCCGTGCCACCCGGCCTGATTTTCCATGAAGGACACGCCCTTGCCTTTCACGGTGTGCATGAGGATCATTGTCGGCTTGTCCTTGGTCTCTTTGGCCTTCGCCAGCGCATCGGCAAGCTGGGAAAAGTCATGCCCGTCGACGGAGATGACGTTCCAGTTGAAAGCCTCAAACTTCTTGTCCAGCGGCTCGGCAGGCATGACGTCCGCCGTCGCGCCGTCTATCTGAAGCCCGTTCACGTCCACGAACGCGCAGAGGTTATCCAGCTTCCACTTTGCCGCGGACATCGCGGCCTCCCAGATCTGCCCTTCTTCGATCTCACCATCGCCGCAGATGGCATAGGTGCGGTAGCTTTTGCCGGAGAGCCTTGCGGCGAGAGCCATGCCGACGGCGGCGCTCAGCCCCTGGCCGAGAGAGCCGGTGGACATATCCACACCGGGGACATGACGCATATCGGGGTGCCCGGAGTAGTGCGCCTTTATCGAGCGGAAGAGCTTTATATCCTCCGTGGGGAAATAGCCCCTGAGTGCGAGCACGGAATATAGCGCCGGGGAGCAGTGTCCCTTGGAGAGCACGAACCTGTCCCTGTCCTCCCATGCGGGGTCAGCGGGGTTTATATTCATTTCGTCAAAATACAGCTCCGTCAGTGCATCGATGCAGGAGAGCGAGCCGCCCGGATGCCCGGACGCCGCGGTATACACCGCCTCAACGCAAAGCATACGCGCCTTGGCGGCTGTCAGCATAAGCTGTTTTTCCTTTGCCTTGTCCATGTTATATGCTCCTTATACTTACGATCGTTCGGCAGCCGCACGGCTGCCGGTCATTATTATACATACTTTTTCGCTTGACCGCAATCTCATTCTTTTTCGGTAACCGTTTCACTTATATTTTCCACAAATAAATCCTTTATTCTGCGCGGTCGTTATTGCACAATGATCCCCCGGAATGGCTTTGCCGTTCCGGGGGATCGGTGAAATTTGTCAGATAACTATTGCGTTTTTCGGGCAGGCCTCGGCGCAGGTGCCGCAGCCGATGCACTTGTCCTCATCGAGCTTCCAGGTCTTGGCGGCTCTGTCCACGGTCAGCGCATCCGCGGGACACTTCTTCGCGCAGAGCGTGCAGTGAACGCATCTGCTCTCATCGCAGGCAGGCTTGCCGTCGCCGCGCGGCTTGACGGCGGAGGAAGCTTCCGCGCTCTTTTCCGCCGCGGGCGCGGCGGGCTTCTTCGGCGGAGCCTTTATGAAGCTTCCGGTCACGAGCAGATCCTCTTCCTTGGTCGCGATCATGTGATAGTCGCGGGTGAGCGTAATGGCGTGGCGGCTGCAAAAATCGGCGCAGGTTGCGCAGAAAGTGCAGGAGCCGAGGTCAAAGGTCAGCGTGATCTTATCGCCCTGGCCGTCCTCGCCCTTTTCTATCGTCCGGGTGATCGCTCCGCCGGCGCAGACGCGCTCGCACATGCCGCAGCCGATGCACTTATCGGCGCGGTAAGCGATGCGCCCGCGGTAATTCTGCGCGGCCTCGCTCGGTACGGCGGGGTACATATTGCAGCTGGATTTACTGAAGAGCTTCGATATCGCTTCTCTCGCAAACGGGAAATCCATTACATCTTCCCCCTCTTCTCCTGAAGTATTTTTGCCGCCAGCGCGAGCCCGTCTATGACGGCCTCGGGCTTGGGCGCGCAGCCGGCCACGTCGACATCGACATGGACATACTTGCTCAGGGGACCGGCCACGGAGTAGCTGCCCTTGAAGACATTGCCCGACTGCGGGCATGATCCCATCGTGACTATGCAGCGCGGCTCGGGTACCTGAGAGATCGCGCTCAGCACGCGCGGCAGGGACTGCTTCGTAACAGGCCCTGTGACCACGACGATATCGGCATGGCGCGGGGTGCCGGTCAATTTAAAGCCAAGGCGCTCCGCATCGTAGCGCGGGGTCAGCACGGAGACAAGCTCTATATCGCAGCCGTTGCAGGAACCGGCGTTGATGTGGAAAAGCCACGGGGATTTGCCGGTGCTCTCCTCGATAAGTTTCTTAAACATTCCCGCACCTCCTTACATACCGTACCATGCCAGCACAAGGCTTATGAGCGCAAGGCCGGAGACGACGGTCCAGTAGTATTTGAATATCTGCTCTATCTTGAGCCTTGCGGTGATGGCGTGGACGAAGGATATGCTCACTGCCGTCAGCACGATGCACAGCAGCAGCAGGACGACCATGCCCAGCAGCATCGTCATGCCCGCGGCGGCGCCGCCGGTAATGCCGATGAGCGCGACGAGCTTTTCGATCCCGCCGCCGATACCGCCGAGGAACAGCGCCACGAACAGGCTCGTCATGGTGAGCATCTTGATGGCGTGATTGAGCTTATATACGCCGAGGGGCGCGCCGCTGTATTCGGCGAGCATGCCCTCGCATATCTCCGTCTCGGCCTCGGCCGCGTCAAAGGGGTGGTTGCCGGTCTCGCCGGGGATTATGAGCAGCATCGCGGCGGCTGCCGGGATCATGCTCGCCTTGAGGATCAGGCTGCCGTTTGCCGCCTGATACAGGGCGATATCCGTCAGCGAGAAGCACAGCCCCGTGCCCATCGCACTGCCCACAGTCTTTGCCACCGACAGCAGCACCAGCACCAGCGGCAGCTCGCAGGAGATGATTGTGACCATCTCACGGCTGAGGCCGACGCCCGCGTAGGGAGAGCCGGAGGCCGCGCCGCCGAGTATGGCGGACATGGCCGGGATGAGAAGCAGGTAGAGGATGACAATGATATCCGCGACCTGAGAAAACGCGGTAAAGGTAAATAC
>CAVFGM010000137.1:9377-14892 GCA_963621955.1 Bacteroidaceae bacterium | reverse complement strand
AGCACAGCCCTTGGAGAGGGGCATTAAAAACTACTACTCTATAATACAAGGAGAAGAAGTTATGCTTTGCAAGCCACAGATCATGTTTATACACGAAAGAATCTTGTCGATCCTCGGGATAGAGCCGCCGCCGGTTTTTTACATCGGCGGCAGCGACACACTGCCGCCGCCCCTGCCGCGCGCCGAGGAGGAGAGCGCCATCGCCGCGCTCGACGACGGTGACGAGGCCGCGCGCAGGCTGCTCATCGAGCACAACCTGCGCCTTGTTGTCTACATCTCAAAGCGCTTTGAGAACACCGGGATAAACCTTGAGGACCTGATATCCATCGGCACGATAGGGCTTATCAAGGCCGTCAATACGTTTAATTCCCGCAAGAACATAAAGCTTGCGACCTACGCCAGCCGCTGCATCGAAAACGAGATCCTGATGTATCTGCGCAAGATCGGCAGCCAGCGCACGGAGGTGAGCTTCGACGAGCCGCTCAACACCGACTGGGACGGAAACGAGCTGCTGCTGTCTGACATCCTCGGCACGGACGAGGACGAGGTCTGCCGACCGCTCGAGGACGATGCGGAGAAGCACATACTCATGGAGGCGATAGGGACGCTCAACGAGCGGGAGCGGGAGATAATCATGCTGCGCTTCGGGCTGCTCGGCGGGAGAGAGTACACGCAGAAAGAGGTCGCAGATATGCTGGGCATATCGCAGAGCTATATAAGCAGGCTGGAAAAGCGGATCATCGACCGCCTGCGGCATGAAATGCTGCGGCTGCTGCAATGCTGAGACGATGTATATTTAAGCTGCATACTTAAAAAGACGCACTGCAATTCGTTTTGCAGTGCGTCTTTTTTATGATCAGTCTCTGAAGTCAAAAAGCTCCTTGGGCTTTACTTCAAGCACCTCGCAAAGCTTGAAAATAACGTCAAACGACACGCCGACATTGCCGAGCTCTATGGCGCTGATATGGCTGCGGTCAATATCCGCAAGCTCGGCAAGCTGCATCTGCGTCAGCTTTTTCCGCTTGCGGTAATAAACGACGTTTAGGCCGAACTTTTCATATAAAGGCTTATACTCAGGTTTCATGCGGCTCACTCTTCTATGAACTCTATAACGTCGCTGACGCTGCAGTGCAGGAGTTTGCAGAGTTGGTTGAGGGTATTCGTAGAAATGCTGTTGCCGCTTTTGATGGAATAATACGTGGCGCGGGAAAAGCCCATCTGCTCCAAGCGATAGGAGCTTATACCTTTTTCCTGCATTGTCCGGAATAGCGGCGCATAACTTATCATTTCAAAAATCCTCATACAGCTGGATATTTCAGCATTTAATATAATGAGGATTTTTGGACTTGAGTATGTACGAATATCCGAGCATAATTATAGGGGAATGTGGGAGAAAGGAACAGGGGATATGCCGAATTATGAGAAAATGTACGCAGTCCTGTGCGGAGCGATAGACGACGTGATGGATGAGCTTGCACGGATCCCGCTTGCAAGCCCGGCTGTCGAGCGGCTGCATGCGGCCTTGGAGCAGGCGGAGGAGATATATATCCGGACGAGTGTTTACACCGCCGAGAGGGACGGCAATATCATAGAGCTCAGGTGCGACGCGAGCGGCCGGGAGTGAAGTTTATATCCGGGCGCGCGGCCAGAATTTAATCGGTTGATAAGCGGCGGATAATCTGTTATAATAGGCCGAACGGCGGGGAAATCCGCACTCTGCGGATAAGCCGTGATACCCCGGCGGGAGGTCAGGACTATGGCTCTGGATAAAGAGTTTTTCGACTCCGTCAATATAGACGTGGTCAAGAAGAAATATTATAACGCAAATAAGGTCAACGCCCTGCTCGGCAATATCCAGCAGCAGGCGGAGACCATGGGGCAGGAAAACGAGCTGCTGCGCACCCAGCTTGAGGCGCTCAACGGGCAGAAGTCCGAGATAGGCGACACGCTGCTTTCGGCGCGCGCCCTCGCGAAGAAGATCGAGGATCAGGCACGCGCGCAGGCAGAGGAGACGATACGTCAGGCGCAGGAGAAGGCCGACGCGATAGTTCGCGAGGCGGAGCATAAGCGCCGGGAGCTTGCGCAGCCCATGCCGGATCAGCAGGAGTATGCCGCAAAGTGCGTTGAGAACTGCCTTAACAAGCTCAAGAAACAGCACATTGAGGCGATCGAGATGCTCAACAATGAATGGCAGGATTTCCTCTGCGGGCTGATGCCGGAGGAGCACACCGCCGAGGTCGAGCCTGAGACACCCGACGCGGAGGCGCAGGAGGACACGGAGGATATGCCGGAGCTTCGGGAGCGGGTCAACGCTATCGCCAAGGAGCTTATGGAAATTCTTGATAAGAAACAGTAAACAGACAATAAAAAATGGATGCAGTTCATTCAGGACTGCATCCATTTTGCATATAAAGCCCGATCAGTTTTTGACTTCCACAGGAAGCCCGGCTTCGGTAAACTCGTTTGCTATGCGCTCGGCATAAGCGCGGCAGGGGGAGCCGGTCTCGGGCAGGATGATAGTAAAGCTGCGGCCGAGATAGGGCTGCCCGGTCAGGATATCGTGCAGTGCGTCGAGATTTTCACCGTACCAATCCTGCCAGAGCATGGCGCTGCGCAGGACGGCGTACAGCTCGCGGCGCTCACGGCAGGCAGAGAGGTCGAGCGTCACCTGCGGGTGCAGGGCGTTGAGCAGACCGAGGCAGCCGGCGTTGACGTCCCGCCATGTCGCTTCAAAATCGCGCGTGTACCACGGGTCGGCGACGGCGTCTCCGGGCCGGCCGGCATATTCGAGCAGCAGGTGCAGCTTGCCAACGGGGTCACCTCCGAAAGCGCGCGCCATATTGCGCATGTTTGCATCGTCCATGCCGATGAGGAGATCGTAATTGTCGTAATCGTCCGGTCTTATGCGCCGTGCTGTCTTGCCCTCGCAGCCGATGCCGTGCTCGGCGAGCTTGCGCCGTGCGGGGGGATAGACGGGGTTGCCGAGCTCCTCACTGCTCGTCGCAGCGGAGGCGATATCGAACTGCGCCGCGAGCCCCGCGCGGGAGCACATATCGCGCAGCACGAATTCGGCCATCGGGCTGCGGCATATGTTGCCGTGGCAGATGAAAAGTATTCTGGTCATGCCATTACCCAAGGATTATATCGCAGATGCGGTCGACGTCGGCGGTGCTGAGACCGGCATAGAGCGGGAGCGTCAGGACGCAGCCGGCAATATGTTCGGCGACAGGGGTCGCGGCGGGATCGAAGCCGGGGCGGCCGCGGTAGCAGGCGAAGGAATTGGTGATGGGGTAGAAGTACTTTCTCGCGACGATGCCGTGCTCGTACAGGCGGGCGTGGACTTCATCACGGTTATACTTGTAGCCGTCGAACACGACGGGGAAATAGGCATAGTTCGAGCGGACGCCTTTCTGCGGCGCGTTGAGACGGATGCCGGGCACGCCGTCAAGGCGCTCCCAGTAGCGCTCGTCGGCAAGCTTACGCTCGGCGATCCAGCCGTCGAGATGGCGCAGGTTGCACAGCCCCATCGCCGCGCAGAACTCGTTCATCTTCGCGTTGCTGCCAATGTACTCGACGTCCTCCGGCCCCTGAATGCCGAAGTTCTTGAGGTCGTTGATGCGCTGCGCCAAAGCTGCATCCTTGAAGCAGAGCGCGCCGCCCTCGATGGTGTTGAAAACCTTGGTGGCGTGGAAAGAGAACATTGCGGCGTCACCGAAGCAGGCCGAACTGATGCCGTTTTTCGTCACGCCGAAAGCGTGGGCGGCATCATAAATGACCTTGAGGCCGTACTTCTTTGCGATGCGGTCGATCTCGTCCACATTGCAGAGGTTGCCGTAGACATGCACGGGCATGATGGCGACGGTCTTATCGGTGATAAGGGATTCGAGCTTGCTGACGTCAATGGTATAGTCGGAGGGGTCGATGTCGCAGAACACGGGGGTGCAGCCGCAGCGGACGATAGCGTGCGTGGTGGAGGCAAAGGTAAAAGGCGTGGTGATGATCTCGCCCTTGAGCTCCATGGCCTCGATGATGTTTTCGAGCGCGAGGTGGCCGTTCGTGAGCAGGGCGACATTCTGCACGCCGAGGTACTTCTTCAGCTCCGCTTCGAGCCGCTGGTGCTTTTCGCCCATGTTGGTGAGCCAATGGCTGTCCCAGATGCTGCGGATCTCATTGCAGTACTCCTCAAACTCCGGGATGGACGAACGGGTGACATTGATTATTTCGGACATATCTTACTCCAATCTGCCGCGGGTGCGGCTACAACGGATTTTATCTGCGGTTATCCTCGCGCAGCGCCTTGACCGCCGAGGCGATAACGACGAACATCAGCACCGACAGCGGCAGGCCGATAAGTATCGCGAGCACCTGCACGGCGCTGAAGCCGCCGACTTCGAGCAGCACAAAGGTGATGACGCATATAACGGCTGCCCAGAACACGCGGCACCAGCGGGGAGCCTGAGTGTCGCTGTCGGCATGGATATAGGTCGTCTCCGCGGCGACGTAGGCGCTGGAGTCGACAGTCGTTGCCATGAACACGAAGCACAGGATCGCGACAATGACCATCATAAGCTTGGGGCAGGGCATGGTCTCAAGTATGGCGAGGATCGCGGCGGGCTGGCCGGAGCTCTGGAGCACGGAGGCGATATCGGCGATGCCGCCGGTCTGGATCTTGATGGCGTAATTGCCGAGAGTGGACATTGCGACCCAGCAGCCGAGAGAGCACCAGACCATCTGCCCCAGCGCGATCTCGCGCAGGGTGCGCCCCTTGGAAACGCGCGCGTTGAACACGCCCATGAGCGGCATATACACGATGAGCCACGCCCAGTACCACACCGTCCATGTGCGGACAAACTGCCCGTCGCCGTAGGGATCGGTATAGGTGATGAGGTGGACAAAGTTCTGGATGTACAGGCCGAGGGCGTTGACCTCGGCGCGAAGGACGTTGAACACGCCAGCGAGCACGCCGACGAAGAGCATGAACGCGAAGGCGAGATAGACGTTGATGTTGCTGAGGTTCTTGATGCCCTTTTGCAGGCCGAGATAGACGCTGGTGCCGAACATGGCGACCCAGATAGCAAGGATGATGATCTGCAGCGGCTTCACATATTCATCCGGAATGCCGAAGATGCCCTGAAGCAGCAGGGTCAGCAGCGGCATACCAAGACCCATTGAGGTGACGGGCGCGGCGATCGCGCCGAAAGTGCCGAAAACGTCGATCAGGCAGCCAGAGAGCTTATTGCAGCCGGACTTCAGGACCGGGGAGCAGGCCGCGCTCATGCTGATCTGGCTCTGGCGGCGGTTATAGAGCATATAGCCGACGGCGACGGAGGCAGGCACGTACAGCGACCATGCGTTGAGCCCCCAGTGATAGTGGGTGTACATCGCGGCGTACTCATAGGCCTCGATGGAAAAAGGCTCGGCATGGAAAGGAACAGCGGTGGAGGAATATATCGTCGTCTCAATAAAACCGAAGACGATGAGCCCCGCGCTGCAGCTTGTGGTGAACATCATGGCG
>CAVFGM010000137.1:0-9367 GCA_963621955.1 Bacteroidaceae bacterium | reverse complement strand
GGCGATCCATGAGAACTTGCTGTACTCGGGCTTTGCGTCCTCCCCGCCGAGCTTGACCTTGGCGTAGGGGCCGAAAGCGATCCACAGCGAGAAGATGAACGCCGCAAGATTCGAGGCGACGAAGAGCCAGTCAAACTGCTTGGAGAAGAAAGCATAGGTGCCCTCGACCGCGGCCTGTACCGATTCCAGACTCACGGAGACAAGGATCAGCACGGCGGCGATGATGCACACGACGGGGAAGAATCTTTTTTTATCTATCTGCGGATGCAAGGCGCATCACTCCAATCTCTGTGTTTGCCCGGCGGGGGATTATCTGCCCGCCAGACCGTCCTCATATACCTTGCGGAGGTAGTCGAAATCATCATAGTAGATGAGGACGTTTTCACCGCGGTCGTTCGTGATCTTCACGGTGTCGTTGACCTTCTGGATAAAGCGGCAGGTCTCCTCGATATTGTCGGTATCGAAGAGAATATCGCCGAGGGGCTGGTACTTCGTCAGCTCGTCGCCGACGCAGGCGAGGGAATCGACCGTGACGCCGGGGATGGCGGCGATCTCATCAAGCCCCTCGATGGAGGCGATGACACCGTCGTTATTCGTCCAGAGCATATAGCTCGAACCGCAGCGCTTATAAGCCTTGGTCTGGGACGGGGGCAGCATGGCCGGGTCATTGTGCCTGCCGAGGGCGTAATCGACGATCCATGCGACGGTGTCGAAGCCGAGCAGGCTCTTGATGGGGATATACATCATGTCCCCGTCAAGGCGGTAGCCCATTTCGATTATGTAGAAGTGCCCGTCCTCATCGAGCATGACCTGAACCCAGCCGATGCCCTCGCGGCAGCCGACGGCCTTGAGGACTTTCTGGATATGGGGGTCGATCTCGGTGACATAGCGCTCGACATTGTTGGAGACGGTGGAGGTGATGGAGTAGCAGTTCTTCGGCTCACCGGGCTGGGAGTACATTGCGCACAGCGCCATAAGGCTTATCTCGCCCTCGGCGAAGGCATAGAAGCTGTACCACTCCTCGCCGTGGAGCATACGCTCGACAACGAGCTTCGGGCTTTTGGACATGGAGCGGGCGAGAGCGCAGGCTTCAAGCAGCTCCTGTTCATTATGACAGTAGCTGATGCCGCGGTTGCAGCTGAGGTCTACGGGCTTTACGACGACGGGGTACTTCACCGCGTCGAGCTCCGCGCGCGTCGGGGGATCGGAGAGATAATAGTCATCGGGCAGCGGCGCGCCGAGGGAACGGGCGAGGCGCTTGAAATCGTCCTTATCGCGGGAGAAGTGCCATGCCTCGGGCGTGCAGTAGCACGGCAGACCGAGACGGCGGCAAAGCTCCATGCACATCTCAAGGTTAAACTCGCTTATGCCGCAGACGACGGCGTTGACGCCCGCCTCGCGGCACTTGGCTTCGAGAGTATCAAGGTCGCCGGTGTTTATCATCCAGTATTCGTCGCTTATCTGCTTGCCGAGAGAATGCTCCGGCTCGTTATAGTCGGTGACGATGGTATGTACGCCTATGCTTTTGGCATAGCGGAGCATTTCGCAGGTGCCGTAGCTCGTGCCGAGCATCAATAGTTTTTTCATGTTGAGTCCTTTCAATCAGTCGACGGCGACGCTGTACCAGCTGTCGTCGGCCATATATTTTTCCGCGTCCTCGCGGGTGTGGAAGTTCATAACAAGCGTGCCGATGGCTTTGTTTGCGCCCGAGAAACGCTCGACGGCGTCGCCGGGCTTTACCCAAAGGTCGCGCTGGACGACGGCGCTCTCAAGCTCCGGTGCGATATCGAGCGCGCGGAAAGTACCGTCACGGCCGCTGTGGAGGATGATTTCCGTCCAGTGCCCGTTATACACGGGGTCATGCATCTCGTCCACCGGCAGGCCGACGGCAGCCTTGACGGCGTTTGCGACGAGGTCCGTTTCCGCCGCCATGCTCAGCACCTCGCTCAGACGGTTGCCGCCGCCGCGGGGGGAGACTTCCATTATGTAGGTTTTGCCGTTCGTGCCGAGGCGCGTCTCTATATTATAAAGACCGGTGCCGAGGCCGAGCAGCGTGATGAGCCGCTGGAGCTCATTCCTGAGTTCCGCCTGCGCCCATGCGGGCATAGTGGACGGCCATGCGTAGGCTGCGGGAGTATAGGGATTGTCGGCATGCGCGTCGAAGTGCTGCTCGTCAAAGGAGCAGTAGCGCAGCACTCCGTCAACAGAGAAGCAGTCGGTATCCGAGGAGAAGCCCTGCTGGGTGATGAACTCCTCGATTATGAAGTCACCGCAGATCGAAAAGGTCTTGGCGTGCTCTATCGCAGCGGGGAGCGCGCCGGGAGAATCCACGCGCGTGACGCCCTTGCTGCCGGCGGAGTCCACTGGCTTCACGATCATCGGCCAATTGAAGCCGACAGAATCATTCAGCGCATCGGCAGGCTCGGTATAGCTCTTTGCCCAGGGGACGTTGAAGCCGTTCTCGGTAAGGAAGCGGCGGAAGCGCCCCTTGTTCTGGAGAATGGACACGGCTTCATAAGACCCGGCAAATGGGAGGCCGAGCTTTTCGGCCACATAGGCCGCGGTCACAACGCCGGGGTCACAGGCGAAGGACATGATGCCATCGATACCGAGCTCACGCGCGGTGCTGAGGACGGCGTCCTTATCTATGATGCTGACGTTGCGGTATTCATCGGAGTGCTTATGGGCGATGTTATCGGGCAGATAGTCACAGGTGATGACATACAGCCCCAACTTGTGTGCCTCTTCTATGACGGGCAGCAGGTACTGCGCGCCGCCTAAAAGCAGCAGCTTTTTCATGGGATGGGCTCCTTTCGCGCTCATTCGTCATAGCCCTGCTTCCGGCGGTATAACCGGTGCAGCGCGGGAAACAGGCACTTGACGGCGTTATTGATGCGGAAGCGCAGAGGCTTCGCTTTCAATAGCCTATTATATGGCGGACGGCGCAGCTCCTTGTCCTTTCCCTGCGTATAAAGAAGCTGAAATTTCCATTTGAGAATGTTGTCATCCACGAGGGCGAGAACGCCCGGGGCGGTGACGTGGGCGCGGTAGGTTTCGAGCATCGCGATGGCGCCGGTCATAAAGCGGACGAGCTTGTCATAGCGCCCCTCGACGCCGCTGCTCCATGAAGCGTCGTTGCTGCAGATGCGGTAGGCGGACATCGTGCGGGCGATGAAGCGCACCGGGCCGTTATGGCGCAGCCATATGCCGTAGGGGTAATCGCCGAAGCCGTACCCGGCGGCGATATAGTAGAAATCGGGGGGATCGGCCAGAAGCGGAGTTTTGGCGAGGAGCGAGCTTGTGTGCCACGCGGTGTTCATGCCGGGGAGAATATCCTCAAACTCGACGTCGCAGTCCCCACTGCGCTGCACGAGCTCTTCGTCAGGGCGGCCGCCGGCGCAGTAGTGCAGGAGAGTGTTATGGACGCAGGCGGAATACTCCGGGTGCGCTTCAAGAAAATCGACCTGGCGCTGGAGCTTGGTGGGGTCTGTCCAGTAATCGTCACCCTCGCAGAAAGCGACGTATTTGCCGCGTGCGTTCGGGAAGAACACGGCATAGTAGATGTCTATATCCTGCGAATACAGGTTCTTTTCCTGATAGAACGGGCGCACGATGTCCGGGTACTTTTCGGCGTACTCGCGGATGATGGCGGCGGTGCCGTCGGTCGAAGCGTCGTCATTCACGAGCAGCTCAAAGGGGAAAGCCGTCTGCTGGGTGACGATGCTCTCGAGCGCGTCGCGGATATATTCTTCGTGGTTATAGGCCGTACAGAGTACGGAAACGAGACAGTCGGCCATAAAGCCTCCTTTATTCCTCTACGGATGTGACATACTCTTCGTATTTTCTGGCGATGTAGCGGTTCGGACCGTAGTTCGGCTCTTCGATGGCGGAGCCGGTGAAGCAGCGGATATGGTTTGCAACGCAGTTATAGCCGCTGAGGCAGGTGAACTCACAGCCGCCCGAGAAGCGCGGATTGCATTCGATCAGGTGATATTTGCCTTCATCGTCAAGAAGAAACTCAAAATTGACGCAGCCGATGATGCCGAGCGCGAGCGCGAGACGGCGGCAGCGATCCTCAAGCTCCTCATCGCGGTACACGTATACGCTTGTCCCGCAGCCGTTGACAGTGCTGATAAGCTCGCGCCTGACGACCGCGGCGGCATTGCCGTCCTTGCCCTCGCAGACGACGTCGGCAACGATGCGCGCGCCCTTTATATAGGGCTGGACGATATACAGATCCATGTCGGCAGAAGCGATGAAGCCATTCCACTGGTCGATATCATGGATGTAATGCAGGCCGAGGCTGCTGCGCCCGTTGTACGGCTTGCAGACGACGGGGAACTGCCATACGGGAACCTCCATATCGCGGAGGAAAGCTGTGGGGATGGTAGTCATGTACGGGCAATTTTCATCGACGAACCGGGCGAAGAGCTGCTTGTCGCGGCAGATATCCAGAGTGCGCTCCGGGGAGATGCACAGACAGACACCGTTTTCCTCAAACCAGCCGCGGCTGTGATTGAACACATCGACCTCAATGTCGATAAGAGGAAGAATATATGAGATATTCTCGTCAATGCAGAGCTTTTTTATAAATGCGAGGTACTTTTCGGCATCGGTAGCATATGGCACCTGATAGAACGCGTCCACGTTATATGAGTCGACCAGCCACTCCTTGGGATAAATGTCGCAGCCGACAACACGGAAGCCGAGGGCGCGAAGATTCTTTATGACTATATCCCCGGCGACCGAGCCGAGAGCTGTGACCAGTGCGGTTTTTGTTTCCATTTTCTGTCTCTTTTCCGGAACCTTTAGTTTTTGGCGCGTCTGCTGGAAAGCAGCTTCTTTGCAACATCAAGCATGAAGCGGAAGCTGTCCACATGGAATATGGCCGAGAGCGCAAAGTATATGAGCACACCGGCGGGGATCTGTATAAGCAGGGTCAGCCAGTCGTTCAGGCCGAGCACCACAACAGGCCGCACGCACAGCGCCATTACCAGTGAAAGAAGTATCGCCGGAGCCATATCGCGCAGCTGATGCAGGTAGCTGTAATCCAGGAGCTTTCTGTTCGGCCATGAATTGATGAGCTGCGAGGTGACGCAGGAGACGAGCTGACTGAGAGCTATGGCATATACGCTGATATTCATGGAGACGACGAGCAGGATCGTGCTGACGATCTTTTTGATGATCTCGAGCTTGAGGAAAACATCGCTGCGTCCCATTGCCTTGATGGCATTGAGGTTTGCCGTATGCAGAGGATAGAAGGCATATACGATGCAGAACACCTGCATATACGGCACACAGGGCAGCCACTTATCCGTGAGCAGCAGACGCACGAGCGGCTCGGCGCAGACGGCAAGCCCCGCCATCATCGGCATCATTATATAGGTGCTGGTCTTTATGGCGCGGCGGGTCATATCGCGCACGGCTTCTTTGGAGTCCTGCTCCGCCGAGAGGACAGGCAGAAGAACGCTGTCAATGGAGGAGTTGATATTCTCGACCACGAGGAGCGGGAGCTGGTCGGCCTTGTTATAATAAGCAAGGTCCGAGGAGGTATATTTGAGGCCGACAACGACCTGATATAGCTTGAGATATACCGTGTCGAGCAGTGCGGAGGCAAGGAGCTTCCAGCCGTAGGACACGAGCCCGCCGAGGCGGCGCAGGGAGAACATGAGCTTCGGCTTCCAGCCGACCGTCAGCCAGAGGATGGCCGTGTTGACGGTCACGTTCAGAAGCTGCTGGGCGACGAGCGCCCATATCCCGAAGCCGCGGTAGGCCATCGTAATGCCGACGACGGCGGAGAACAGCGTCCCACCGAGGGTGGAGAAGAAGAAGCGGCGGAACTGCATCGTCTTTGCGACATAGGCCTGCTGCACGTTCTTGACGCCGGAGACGACGATCGTCAGACCGAGCACGCGGATGACCGGGACGAGGTCGGGCGAGCCGTATATCCTGCTGATAAGCGGTGCGGCGAAGAACAGCCCTATATACAGCACGAGGCAGAAAGCGACGTTAAAGTAGAACACGGAGGAATAATCCAGATCATCTGTGTCCTTCTTCTGGATGAGCGCGTTTGCCATGCCGCTGTCCACAAAGACCTGCAGGATAGAGGTGATGACGGTGACGAGGGCGATAGTGCCGTACAGCTCCGGTTCAAGGATGCGCGCGAGCACGATGGACACGACAAAGGACACGACCTGTGCTCCGCAGCGCTCCATGAAGCGCCATATTAGATTTGAAAAGACTGATTGTCTGCTGTTCATTTATCGTCTCCGAAGCCCCGGCGTTTGCGGTAATAATGCTGCACGGCGGGGAAGTAGCTTTTCAGAAAGTTTTTTGCGCGGTAGCTGAGGGGCTTTGCGCGCAGCAGCTCGCGGTATACTCCCTGACGCTGCTCGCGGTCGCGCCCCTCGATGTACATGAGCTCAAACTCGCGCTCGGTGAGAGCCTGCCGCGCGGCGGGGAGAAGCTCTTCAGGGACGTGGGGCAGCAGCATGGAGAGCATCTGAGTCTGCCCGTAAACAAAGCGGCGCAGCTTATCGTACTGCCCATCGACATTTGAACTCCACGATGTGGGATTGCTGCGGGCACGGTAGACGGACATCGGCCTGTCGAGAAAACGAATGGGTCCGGAGAGGCTTAGGAAAAGCGCGCGGGGAAAATCGGCAAAGCCGTAGTGCGCGCCGCAGTAAAAATAGTCAGGCAGGTCAAAGGCAAATTCGCGCCTGAAGAGGAGAGAACTTGTGTGATAGGCATGAGCCATGCCCTTGAGGATATCTGCAAACTCAATGTCGCGGTCGCCCGGCTGCGGCATATATTTTTTTGAATGGAGCGAATCGGGCGCAGAACCATCGCAGTAGTGTATGACGGTGTCATGGACGCAGGCGGAGTATTCCGGGTGAGCTTCCATGAAGTCGACCTGACGCTGGAGCTTTGACGGATCTGACCAGTAATCGTCACCCTCGCAGAAAGCGATATACTTGCCGCGGGCTGCGGGCAGCATGACGGTGTCTTCTATATTTATGCCCTGTGAATACAGGTTCTTTTCCTGATAAAACGCGATGACTTTGCCGGGGTGATCTGCGGCGATCTGCCGTATTATATCCGCTGTGCCGTCCGGCGAGGCGTCATCATTTACTATTATTTCAAAAGGAAAACCCGTTTCCTGCGAAAGAAAGCTTTCGAGCGCCTGCGCAATGTACTCCTCATGGTTATACGCTGTACACAGGACGGACACCATGCACTCGTTTTCTGCCACAGACACACCTCCGATACGAAAAGAATAAATACAAATTCATAATATTATACAGCGGATGCGGACTTATTTCAACACAAATGTGTGAATGGCATAAAAAACCGCCGGAGCATATGCTCCGGCGGGAGTTTTTTGTATTTGTTTGCCCTTGCAATCCGTCACCCTTTGTGCTATGCTTATTGCGATAAGATCGGAGGCGAGAATGTGACCGCGACCAACGAAGAAAGAATCTTACAGCTGCTTGAGGTAATGCAGGCAGATATCTCCGGCATGAAGGCCGACATCGCAGAACTCAAAGCTTCTCAGGAAGAACTCAAAGCTTCTCAGGAAGAAATGAAAGAAACCCTGTCAGAACACACGGTAGTCCTGAATGCCATTCTCGAATGGGCGGACGAGTGCCGCGAGGCCGACCGCTTTCCTCTTCCGAAAATCATGTGAGCGTTTCTGTAATACTTACCACGTCATTATACCGCCGGAGCATATGCTCCGGCGGGATGGTGCGGTTTACTTTGCAAGCTCTGCCGCGGTCTTGGCCGCGACGGTGGCATTATTGAGGACAAGCTTGATGTTGCTCTCAAGGCTGTCGCCGCCGGTCAGCTCGACCACGCGGGCGAGCAGGAAAGGAGTGGTCTCCTTGCCGTGGACGTGCTGTTCCTTTGCCTCGGCAAGAGCCTGATCGATGGCCTTGTCGATGACTTCCTTGTCCATGGCGTACTGCTCGGGGATGGGATTGGTGACGAGCATGCCGCCCTTGTAGTTGAGTTCGCGCTGGGCGCGGAACATAGCGGCCAGCTCCTCGGGGGAATCGACGCGGTAGTCGACGCCGAAGCCGCTCTTGCGGGTGTAGAAAGCGGGGAGTTCATCCGTGCCGTAGCCGATGACGGGGACGCCCTTGGTCTCGAGATATTCGAGGGTCAGGCCGAGGTCGAGAATGGACTTTGCGCCGGCGCAGACGACCATGACGGGGGTCTGGGCGAGCTCTTCAAGGTCGGCGGAGATGTCCATGGTGACCTCAGCGCCGCGGTGCACGCCGCCGATGCCGCCGGTGGCAAAGACATTGATGCCGGCCATGTGAGCGATGATCATGGTAGTGGTGACGGTGGTAGCGCCGTCCGCTCCGCGTGCGACGAGTGCGGGCAGATCGCGGCGGCTGGCCTTGGCGACGCCGCGGCCGGTCTTGCCGAGGTACTCGATCTCCTCATGGCTCAGGCCTGCCTTGAGACGGCCGCCGATGACGGCGATGGTCGCGGGGACAGCGCCGTTATCACGGATGGTCTGCTCGACGAGAAGCGCGGTCTCGACGTTCTTGGGATAGGGCATACCGTGGGAGATGATGGTGCTCTCAAGAGCGACGACGGGGCGGCCCTCATCCAGCGCGGCCTTGACTTCGGGGGAAATGTCCAGATACTTGTTCATAATTCTGCTCCTTTGCTGATTTTTATAAAAAAGCTGAGCTGCCGTAATTGCTTTTATACGGCTCACAGACGGTAGTGTACCTATGTCGTGAAACCACATCATAACAGAAAAAACCGGGAAATGCAATACCCTGCCGCGTAAAGCGCGGCAGGGTATAATAACGCTTATCTTGAGCCCTTATCGTAGGGGATGCCCTCGGCCTTCGGCGCGCGGGAGGATTTGGAGGTGAAGGCAAGGACGATGATGGTGATGAGATAGGGCAGCATACGGTAGAAGTGCGGGCTGATGCCGATGTTTGCAAGGGCATAGACGCCGTCGCCGTTGATATCAAGGCTTGCGTAGGAGGCGGCGATGCACTTGAACAGACCGAAGAGGATGGACGCGCCCGCAATGTTGAGGGGCTTCCAGTTGCCGAAGATCATAACAGCCAGGGCGAGGAAGCCGAAGCCGGCCACATCGCCGTTCGCGGTGCAGTTTGCAGTGGTGAGCGCATACACAAAGCCGCCCATACCGGCGAGAGCGCCGCCGATCGTCACGCCGGCATAGCGCATCTTATAGACGTTGATGCCGAGAGAGTCGGCAGCCTGGGGATTTTCGCCGCAGGCGCGCAGACGCAGGCCGAACTTTGTCTTATAAAGAATGATCGACAGGACGATGAACAGGATGATGCAGATGTATGTCGCAAGGTAGACCTTGTGC
>CAVFGM010000136.1:0-9713 GCA_963621955.1 Bacteroidaceae bacterium | reverse complement strand
AACTATTGACACAGAGCCTTTTATTTCACTGTTTCCCATGGGGGGAGCATATCAACATACTTCTGGCTGCATTTTTCCTATCAGTTTAGCTCTGAATCCTTTTCTGTTATCGGTATCGCGCCGCCGATATCAAAGGCTGGTTTATCAGTTATGTAAACTATATCCACATTATGTAAACTTGAAAACTCAATTATCCGTTCTGCGTCCGGATGCCTGTCCAGCGTTCCGGTGAATGCCAGCTTTGTATCAGAGATTTTGAAGCTTGCCCCGCCGACAAAACCGTAATCAAAGCCCGGCAGCTCTATATATCCCGGCATGATCTTCAGCACATCGATCCCGTGCGCTTTCGCACTGCGGTATATCCCCTCGTCTGCCGTTATTATCGCGTCATCGCTCACCACGCACACCGAACATCGGCTGTACCCCTGCCTGCTTCTTATTTGTACTGCCCTATCGCTAATTGTCAAATATTTCACTATCGTATCAGGAACTGTTTTAGGATTGTATATGACTTTGTCTCTGAGGATGCACACATTCATCTGCGCATCATTGGGGTATAGGGCTGACTGCTCTATACCGGCAAACTTGATATCAAATCCCATGTTCACAAGCTGCTGTGAAAACCTGCTCCCTCTTAGATAAGGTGCGATCAGCAGCCTGTTCCCACCCAGATGCAGCACCGAAAGGTCGGCATGGCCTGATAGCCTGACGTCAACATACGGGTTATCCGGCATAGGAAGCACTTTGATCCCTAATTTTTTGACACCATTTTGTAATGATCCGCAATATTTTTCGCCTATTATTATCGTATCGGCACACACCGGGAGGTTCGGAGTCTCGACAAATTTCATCATTTATGCCTCGGCAGTACGGCGGCTATCGCTTCGCTGATGCTCTTTACCGGGATCAGTTCAAGTCCGTCATATTTGCCCAACTCGTCACGCACGTGCGCAGGAATGACACAGCGCTTGAAGCCAAGCCTGTGTATTTCCGACAGTCTCTGATTAAGTGCGCTGACGCTGCGGATCTCGCCCGAAAGTCCGACCTCGCCTATCGCCGCAAGGTCAGCTCCCAGCGGCCTGTCAAGATAGCTGGATGCGACGGCAAGACTCGTCGCAAGGTCAGCCGCTGGCTCCTCGAGACTCAATCCGCCGATAACGTTTATATACGAGTCGCAGCTGCCGACCGGCAGACCGCTGCGCTTTTCGAGCACTGCGAGCAGCATGGCCGCGCGGTTATAGTCAATGCCGTTGCTGCGGCGTGCCGCGTTATAATTCGTCGGCGCAACGAGTGCCTGGACCTCGGCAAGTATCGGTCGCGTGCCCTCAATGACGCACGCGACGCAGGTTCCCGGACAGTTGTCCGGTCTGCCGCTGAGCAGCATTTCAGACGGGTTCTCCACGCAGCGCAGTCCCCTGTCCGCCATTTCAAATACGCCTATCTCATTTGTCGAGCCGAAGCGGTTTTTCGCCGCGCGCAGAATGCGGAAGCTTGTGCTGCGCTCGCCCTCAAAGTACAGAACGCAGTCGACCATGTGCTCCAGCACCTTGGGGCCCGCTATGCTGCCCTCTTTATTTATATGCCCGACGACAAAAACGGTAAGTCCCTTTTCCTTGGTGACGCGCATGATGCGCATCGTGCATTCACGCACCTGCGTGATGCTGCCCGGAGCGGAGGCTACGCCTGAATCGCTCACGGTCTGCACGGAGTCAATGATCGCAATGTCGGGTTTCAGCTCGTCAATTGCTGCGATGATGCTGTCGATGTCCGTCTCGGCAAGGACGTAGATATTCTCACCGTCGACGCCGAGACGCATCGCGCGCAGCTTGAGCTGACGCTGGCTTTCCTCACCGGTGACGTAAAGGATCTTCCGTCCCGCGCCTGCCGAAGCACACATTTGGAGAAGCAGCGTCGATTTTCCGATACCCGGCGCGCCGCCGACAAGCACAAGTGAGCCTGCGACGGCTCCGCCGCCAAGTACGCGGTCAAACTCCGATATACCGGTCGCGAACCGTATCTCCTCTGAGGTGTCAAGCTCCGAGAGCGGCTTCGCCTTACCGGCAGCGGCGCGCGCACTTACGGCGCTCTTTTTGCCGCTGCCGGTCTCGATCGTCACTTCCTGGAGTGTGTTCCACGCTCCGCACGCGGGGCATCTGCCTGCCCAGTTTGAAGTTTCATTACCGCATTCCGAGCAGCAATAAACTGTTTTTCTCTTGTTCGCCATAGGATTTCTCCAGTCTTATGTACTTTGTATGCCTATTCTGTATTGCAGATAGCTGCCCATCAGCACTGCGGCTACCGAGGTCTGGTAGCCCGAGGTTTTAAGGTTCTCCATATCCGAGAAGTTTGACATGAACCCGCACTCGACCAGCACCGCCGGGCAGCTTACGTGCGAGAGTATATACAGCCCCTTGGACGCGGGCTCCGCGACACGCCGGTTTTCCGGAGCAAGGCTGCGGATCAGATTCCCGTGCATGAGCTTGCCGAACTCCTCGCTGTCCTGCGTCGCCGCGTACATTACCTGCGGGCCGCTTGGCACACCCGTCGGGAAGCAGTTCTGGTGAATGCTTATCAGCACCGGGTTCGGCGCTTCGTTTACAATCTCCGTCCTGCACTCAAGGTCGCGGTGCTCGCTGTAGCTCGGAGTATCGGATTTCGTGCTGTCGTCCTGCCGCGTCATTATATTATCCTGCCCGTAAAACTCCGCGAGCGCGCGCAGCTTCAGCGCTATCGCAAGGTTAATATCGCTCTCTCTTGAGCCGTCCGCACCCTGCGCGCCGCCGTCTATCCCACCGTGCCCCGGGTCAATGACCAGCGTTGTGCTCCCTGCGTTTGCCGAGACGTCTGTCATTTTTCCTTTGAACGACAGCAGGAAAAATGACGGCAGCAGCGCCAGCAGAAGCACGATCACGGGTTTGCGGATCGGCGGTTTCAGCTTTAACATTCGAGACAAATGCCCTTTCACCTTCTTCTATTATATATGCCCTGTGCGGTCAAGTCAAACAAAATACCGCCGGCACGCTTCACAGCAGGATGCAGATGAGTCCGCCGCTGCCCTCGTTTATTATGCGCTGCAGGGTCTGCTGAAGCTTCTGCTTTGCGTTCTCCGGCAGTGATTCTATCTTCGATGTCAGCCCCTCCTCGGCAATATCGTAAAGCGACTTGCCGAATATGTTCGACTGCCATATACGGTTCACGTCCCCGTCAAAGCCCTGGAGCAGGAAGTTGATTATATCCTCGGACGCGGTCTCGCCGCCGATGGCCGGGGTCACTTCTGTCTCTATATTCGTCATAAGCATGTGTATCGCCGGGGCGTTCGCCTTGAGCTTCACGCTGTATTTTCCGCCCTGACGGACGATCTGCGGCTCCTCAAGCTGCATCTGCGAGGAATCCGGCATCACAACTCCGTAGCCCTTTGTGCGCACGTCATTCAGCGCACAGCGCAGCTTATCATAGTCGCGCTTTACCTCGCTCATTTCCGTAAGCGTGGATATCAGGTCGCCGTCGTTGTTTATCTCGATTCCGGTCTGCTCGCTGATAGTTCTATAATACAGGCTGCGCGGCAGGCAAACGGTCACGGACACGGTGCCCGTGCCAAGGTCACTCTTGTCGATGCTGACGTCGTTTACGCACTCACACTGCGAGAGCTTATCAACGGCGCAGCGGCAGTCCTTTATTCTGCACACGCCGCTGCTGCAATCCATTATGCTGGCAAACAGCTCATTGCGCAGCTCGTTGTCCTCAGGCAGCGCTTCAAGCCACTCAGGCAGAAAGATACCTATGGATTTGAGCGGAAACTCTTCGAGCACGGAGCGGATGATTCCCGCAATGTCGTCCTCTGTCAGGGTCATGCAGTTGACTCTGATGCAGCGCACGTCGTACCGCGCGGTGATCTCCTCGGCAATAGCTATCGCCGTTTCCGATGAGGGCTCTGCGCTGTTGAGGAGTACCACAAAGGGCTTGCCGATGCTCTTCAGTTCGTTTATCGCGCGCTCCTCGGGCGCTTCATATTTCTCGCGCGGTATGTCGCATATCGTTCCGTCGGTGGTCACAACGATGCCGACGGTCGAATGCTCGGTTATGACCTTGTGCGTCCCTTTCTCCGCTGCCTCCGTCATGGTTATCTCATGGTCGAACCACGGCGTGGTGACAAGGCGCTCCGCGCCGTCCTCAAACTGCCCGGCAGCACCGTCCACCATGTAGCCGACGCAGTCGACCAGCCGCACCGACAGCTCAGCTCCGTCACCCAGCGCGATGTTCACCGCGTTTTCTGGGACGAACTTCGGCTCGGCGGTCATTATAGTTCGGCCGGAGCCGCTCTGCGGCAGCTCATCGCGGGCACGCTCCTTCATGTAGGTGTTGTCGATCCGCGGGATCACAAGCGTTTCCATAAAGCGCTTGATAAATGTGGACTTCCCGGTGCGTACCGGCCCCACAACACCAAGCATGAAAGCGCCGTCGGTACGCGCCGCTATATCGCGGTAGATATTTGTATCAGTCATAATAAAGCCTCCGCTCTCATGTTCTCGTTTGTTCGAGTTTATGAGCAGCGGAGGCAGTTTATGACAAGCGTGGCAGGCTATCGCGGCACGGCCTGTTATATGAAATCTATTATCTGGTGATGCACGGCGGATACGGTAAACTCAGTCTCCGGGAATTGTGCGGAAAGCTTATCCCTCAGGCTGTACATGACCGGGTCTTCCGTGCAGAAATGATCTGCGTCGATAAGGTTTATCCCGAGTTCGGCCGCGTGCAGGAACTGGTGGTATTTGATATCGGCAGTCACGTATGTGTCGCAGCCCTTTGCGTAAGCGTCGTCAACGCAGTCGCCACCCGAGCCGCCCATCACCGCAAGCCTGTGTACCTGGCGGCCTGCGGAATAGTATCTCAGTCCCTTTACCCTGAGCGCGGCCTTGCACTCATTCAGAAAGCTTTCCATGTCCTTTTCCTCAGAGAGCGTACCGACCCTGCCGCAGCCATCGGCGTCCAGTGCGCACTCAGGCTCCGCGCCGAGCGCCCTGATGAGAACATCATTAACGCCGCCCTCGGCAATATCAAGATTCGTGTGCATCGATATGACCGCTATGTTCTTTTCCGCCAGCTCCAGAAGCCGCCTGTGCTCGGCGTCACAGTCCGTTATGTTCTTCACCGGAGTAAAGATCAGCGGATGGTGCGATATGATAAGCTCCGCCCCCAGTTCACCGGCCTCACGGACAACAGCATCGGTGACGTCGAGCGCCAGCAGCGCGCGGTGCACCTCATTACTGCCGCGTCCAAGCTGGAAGCCTGCGTTATCAAAACTCATCTGCTTTTCGAGCGGTGCAAGCTCGCAAAGATATGAATATACGTCATTTATCCGTGTCATACCGTTTCCTCATTTCCGTAATCTGTCCGAGCAGCTCTTCAAATAAACGCAGCTTATATTCCGGACACTTATCCCCGCTGCTCATTTCATGGACTGCCTTGTCAAATCTCCTGTGCTGCTCCCGAAGGAGACGCACATACAGGGCTTTATCCTCGGCAAGCTCATACTTGCCGGTGAACAGCTCACTGTCCGTGAGCCTTGTTTCACCGCCGAAGCGCGCTGTAAGGACCTGGTACAGCACACCGGCGTCCTCCGCGATAAGCTCCCTGCAAATTTCAAAGCCGTTGTTCACGAGCCAGTAACGCAGGATATCCTGCTTTGTCATCGGCTGGAGGATCAGCTTATACTTACCGGACATGCACCACTCTGCTTCGTCGAGTATGCGGCATATCATGTCTCCGCCCATGCCGGCGATAACTATCGTGTCCACCTTATCCGGCGGGCACAGCCGCAGCCCGTCGCACAGCAGGAATTTTATCCGGTCAGAAACGCCAGCGTGCGCTGCGTTGTCTATGGCTGTTTGGAGCGGGCCTTCGTTTATGTCCGACGCATATAAATTCCCGGTATAGCCGTGCCTTGCCAGATGCACCGGCAGAAAGCCGTGATCCGTGCCGACATCGGCAAGACCGATTCCGTTTTCAATTTGAGCTGTTATGGTCGATAGGCGTCTGTCCATATATCCTCCGCACATAAAAAGACGCTGCCGAAAGCAGCGTCTGTAAGTTCACCGTAAGTTTGCCTCAGGGATTGCTGACTTCCAAATAGGCCTTGAGATAGGTCAACAACTCATCGGGGTCAACACCGTGTGCGGCACATGCCTGCTCAAGGGTCTCACCGCTGGCAAGCGCGCAGCCCATGCAGTGCATGCCGATCTCCTGAAAAACAGGGAAAGCCTGGGGGCAATTATCAATGATCTCAGATATGAGAGTTTCTCTGGTTATTTCCATTATTAAACCTCCGTAAATCACAAAAGGTAAAGGGACACACAAGTGCCCCTTTACCCCGGTACAGGCTGATTAGGCCTGCTCTCTCATCTTAGCGAAGCACTCGCTGCAGTAAACGGGACGATCGGACTTGGGCTCAAAGGGAACCTTTGCCTCGCCGCCGCATGCTGCGCAGGTAGCGGTAAAGTACTCACGGGGGCCACGAGCGGCGTTCTTGCGAGCGTCACGGCATGCCTTGCAGCGCTGGGGCTCATTCTGGAAGCCGCGCTCTGCGTAGAATTCCTGCTCACCGGCGGTGAAAACGAACTCCTTACCACACTCTTTGCAAACTAAGGTCTTGTCTTCGTACATCTTGAATCCTCTCTTTTGATAAATGTGCCTATCGGCTGTATTTGCGGTCAGCTTATGCTGATATCGCCTGATTTGAGATTCCGCGTCAGTTTGCGCCTGATCCTCTGCACGGCATTGTCAACGGACTTTGCGCTCTTCCCGAGGATATCCGCGATCTCTCTGTATGAAAGACCGTCCAGATAAAGGTCGAGAACCTTCAGTTCAAACCGTGAAAGGCATTTGGAAAAGGCCGCGTAAAGTTCTTCCTTGCTCTCTCTCTCCAGAACAAGCTCTTCCGGACTGCGCCGGGAGATTTCGGGGATAGCCGATAATTGTGCACCGGGATCTTCTGAGAGTTGCTCAAGCGACACACCGTCGTTGAGCGGAAAATGCTTTAGTTGGGATGCGGATTTAATTGCTGAAAGAAGACGCATTTTGATGCAGTGCTCCGCAAAGGTCTTGAACGACGCCCCGGCATCTGCTCTGTACTGCCTTATCGCAGAGAGCAGGCCGAAAGTGCCTTCCTGAATAAGATCCTCACTATCTCCGCCGGCGAGAAAAAAAGGTCTTGCGCACGCTCTGACGAGGCGCAGATACCGCCCTGCCAAAGCTTCCTCCGCTTCCCTGTCCCCGGATGAGGCGAGCGACTGGAGCTCCTTATCTTCAAGTGATGCGTAATCAATCATAATCGTACACTTATTTTCTAAATATACACCAAGTATTATACAACATTAGTGCTTAAAGTCAATAGCTTTTTAGTGATTTTTGTATAAAGATGTGTCAAACTGCTAAAAATCAAGCTTCTGCTGCCCAAGAAATTCTATTCCGAGGTGCTCATATGCCTTGCGCGTGACACAGCGGCCGCGCGGAGTTCTTGTCAGAAAGCCGTTTTGCAGCAGGTAAGGCTCGTAAACATCCTCCAGAGTCACAGACTCCTCGTTTATGGTCGCCGCCAGCGTTTCAAGTCCGACGGGGCCGCCGTTATAAAACTCGATTATGCTGCGCAGCATCCGCCTGTCGAGCGCGTCAAGGCCAAGCTTATCGACCTCGAGCTTGGAGAGCGCTGCATCCGCGACCTCGCTTGTGATAACGCCGTCCGCCATTACCTGCGCATAGTCGCGCACACGGCGCAGCAGTCGGTTCGCGATACGCGGCGTGCCGCGTGAGCGAGACGCGATCTCATACGCGCCATCTGGTTCTATCGGGACATTCAGTATCCCCGCAGAGCGCACAACGATGCGCCGCAGTTCCTCAGGGCTGTACAGCTCCAAACGCAGGGACACGCCGAAGCGATCACGCAGCGGCGCTGTGAGCTGGCCTGACCGCGTAGTCGCACCGATCAGTGTGAAGTGCGGCAGGTCGAGGTGGATAGAGTTTGCCGACGGCCCCTTGCCAAGGATAATGTCTATCGCATAATCCTCCATCGCAGGGTAGAGTATCTCCTCATACGCGCGGTTGAGCCGGTGTATCTCATCGACAAAGAGGATATCGCCTTCGTTCAGATTCGTCAGCATCGCCACAAGATCCCCCGGCTTCTCGATCGCAGGGCCTGAGGTTATGCGCATGTTGACGCCCATCTCATTTGCGATGATGCCTGCAAGCGTCGTTTTTCCGAGGCCCGGGGGGCCGTGCAGGAGAACGTGGTCAAGCGACTCTCTGCGCATTTTTGCAGCGTTGATGAATACAGCGAGGTTAGCCTTTGCTTTCTCCTGGCCAATATATTCGTCCAGCGTTTTGGGTCTCAGCGAGCCCTCAACACTGTCCTCCGGCAGACTTGCCGCTGTCGTTATGATCTCGTCATTAACTTCGTCAGAGAAATTGATGCTCATTTCGTTTTCTCCATTACTTTACCATCTGCTTCAAAACGGTCTTGATTATCTGCTCCGCCGTCATGGACGCCGTGTCGAGCTTATTTACTACGGGCGTGATCTCCGCACTCGAGTAGCCCAGCACCGCAAGACCTGCCACGGCATCGTTCAGCGCGTCGCTGCCGCCGGCAGATACGCTGACCGGTGCAGACACTGAGATGCTGCCGCCCATGTCTTTGCTTATCTTGTCCTTAAGTTCAAGGATGACTCTCTGCGCGATCTTCTTGCCGATACCAGGCGCGGCCGTAAGCGTTTTTTCATCTCCGGTCATAATAGAAAGCGCAAGCCCCTCGGGTGTGGTGTGCGAAAGTATCGACATTGCCGCCTTTGCACCGACGCCGGACACGGAAATAAGCATCTCAAAGCACCGGCGCTCGCTCTTTGTCAGAAACCCATAGAGATCAAAATTATTATCCCCTATCGCTTCAGAAATGTAAAGCTTGGCCTTCTCACCTGCGCGAAGCCCTGACATTGTATTCAGCGTCACATTGACCTCAAAGCCTATGCCGCCGCAGTCGACCACGGCGAGCCCCGGCTCAAGCTCTGTAACTTTCCCTTCTATATGGTAGAACATTCTTCCCTGTCTCCTCTGTACAGCAATGAGGTCGAGCTGCGCGCATGGCACAGCGCAAGCGCCACGGCGTCCGCCGCATCATCCGGTCTCGGCGGTGCGGGCAGCGCACAGATGCGCTTCACCATATCCATGACCTGACTCTTTTCCGCTCTGCCGTAGCCGACGACCGCCTGCTTGACCTGAAGCGGAGTATATTCGTATATCCTGACTCCGGCCTTTCTGCACGCCAGCAGGATGACCCCCCTGCCGTGTGCGACCGAAATGCCGGTCGTGATATTGGTGTTGAAAAAGAGTTCTTCTATCGAGACAGCATCCGGTTTGAACATATCAAGCAAGCCGCACATATCGTCATAAATCTGCTCGAGCCTGCTCGACAGACTCGTGTGTGCCGGCGTGGAGATCACCCCGCACTTGATAAGCTTATGGCTGCGACTGTCAGAATCCACCACGCCGAAGCCTATCGTTGCAATTCCCGGGTCTATTCCGAGTATCCGCATAGTATCACGTCCCTATTGAATTTTAACACATTTGCCCTTTTACCGCAACATAAAAAAGCCGGTACGCAGCGCGTACCGGCCGGGTCTGGTTCAATTTATGCTCTGGGATGCGCCTTGTTATATACATCCTTGAGC
>CAVFGM010000135.1:0-7526 GCA_963621955.1 Bacteroidaceae bacterium | reverse complement strand
GCGTACTTATCGCGCACGGACTTTATCATGCCGACGAGCTCATCATCCATTGCGTCAGCCTCGCGCTCCGCGGGGACGCTGCCGCCGAAGTACTTCTCGACCATGGCCGTGGTGCGGCTGACGAGGTTGCCGAGGTCGTTTGCGAGGTCGGTATTGATGGTGCTGATGAGCAGCTCATTGGAGAAGTTGCCGTCGGAGCCGAATGGGAAAGTGCGCAGCAGGAAGAAGCGCAGCGCATCGACGCCGAACATATCCGCCAGCACGTAGGGATCGACGACGTTGCCCTTGGACTTGGACATCTTGCCGCCGTCAATGACGAGCCAGCCGTGGCCGTATACGCGCTTGGGCAGGGGCAGCTCCATGCTCATGAGCATTGCCGGCCAGATGATGGAGTGGAAGCGGACGATCTCCTTGCCGACGATGTGCACGTCTGCCGGCCAGTATTTGTCGAAATCGTCATACTTATCGTTGAGCAGGCCGAGTGCGGTGCAGTAGTTGAAGAGCGCATCGACCCAGACGTATACGACGTGGCCCGGATCAAAGTCCACGGGTACGCCCCAGTTGAAGCTCGTGCGGGACACGCAGAGGTCCTCAAGGCCGGGCTTTATGAAGTTGTTTATCATCTCATTGACGCGGGACGGGGGAGTGAGGAAAGTGCCGCTCTCGAGAAGCTCCTGCACGGGCTTTGCGTACTTGGAGAGACGGAAGAAGTAGGCTTCCTCTTCGGCGTCGTGGACCTCGCGGCCGCAGTCAGGGCATCTGCCGTCCTTGAGCTGGCTCTCGGTCCAGAAGCTCTCGCAGGGAGTGCAGTATTTGCCCTTGTATGCGCCCTTGTATATATCGCCCTTGTCGTACATCTTCTTGAAGATGCGCTGTATGGACTTTACGTGATAATCATCGGTGGTGCGGATGAAGCGGTCGTTCGAGATGTTCATCAGCTTCCACAGATCCTTGATGCCGCCCTTGCCGTCGACGATGTTGTCAACGAACTGCTGAGGGGTAACTCCCGCGGCTTTGGCCTTTTCCTCGATTTTCTGGCCGTGCTCGTCGGTGCCGGTGAGGAACATCACGTCGAAGCCTGCGAGCCTTTTATAGCGGGCGATGGCGTCGGTCGCGACGGTGCAGTAGGCATGGCCTATGTGCAGCTTATCGGACGGGTAGTAGATGGGTGTGGTGATATAGAATTTTTTCTTTTCCATGCTCTCTTCTCCTGTATTGTATGTGCGGCCGGTCAGCCTGCACGGTATAACTGTTCAAGCGCGTCGATGTAATCGTCCTCATTAAGCTTCTCAGCCGGCCAGGCGATATCCTCGGTGTGCAGATAGTACACGCCGCCGGGCTCTGCCGTCTCATAGAGGAAGTTGCCGTCCGCGTCGCTCACGGTGCGGTAGCCGTAGACGGTGTAGCCGATGAGAGTGTCGGTATAGGTCTCGTCATAGACGGGGGTCGAGGTGTGCCTGAGCGTGACCTGAGTGCCGTCAACGTCGGTGCCCCATATCTCGATGGTCAGGGACTTCGCGTCATTGTCGCAGTAGGCGACTATTTTCACCGGGTAGTCCCGGCTGTTGGAAAACTTATAATCGGGCTTGCCCCAGCTGACTGTCGCATCAAGGCCGTAGTCAAGATAGTCCACCTTAAAATAGTGGTTCGTGCGCGAGACGGTCTTGAGGTTTGCGAACATCACGGCGCAGTAGAGCGTTGAGGAGACCTGGCAGATACCGCCGCCGATGGCCTCGACCACCTGCCCGTCATTATATGCGCCGGCGCTCTTGTAGCCGGCCTCTTCGGTGCGCTCGCCGAGGGCTTCGTTATACGAGAAGACCTCGCCCGGCATGAGCACCATGCCGTTGAGCGTTTCGGCGGCAAGGTTGATGTTGTTGATGCGGTTCGATGTGCTCCATGTGTAGAGCGTCGTCTGCGAGCCGAGCTTGTCGCGGTAGAGCACCGCGCGCAGTTCCTCGGCGGTATACTCCGGATAGCTTATTTCAAGCGGGATCTTTACCTCTTCGGCGATACCGGCGTTCTCCCAGAGCTTACGGGCAACGTCAGTATTGAAGCTGCAGCCGACGACCTCGTCGACCACATCGAAGGTCTCGGTGTAATATGCGTTCACCGGCTCGACGGCAAGCTCCTTGTACATCGCCTGAAAGTCCGGCTCCTTGAGCGGGGTCTTGAGCGCAGAGAAGCTCAAGTCCTCCTGCCCCGCGGTCAGTGCTGCCGAGATCGCACTGTACAGCCCATCTCGGTCAAGCTCAATTTCGCCTGCGCCCTTTACGAGCGTCAGCGTTTTCTTTTCCTTATCGAGCTTATAGCCTTTGTCGGCGGTGAGGAGCTTCAGCTGCTCGAGAGCGCTGTCAATGCGGTTATTGAGATAATCGGCGTTTATCGTCTTGTCGAGCCGATCGACATCCGCGGGCAGCACGCAGCAGAGCAGGTACCGGAAAAGGTTTCCGAAGAGCCCCTGAGTGCGGCCGTAGCTGTAGGCGGCGTCGGCCGCCTGCTCGCGGCTGAGCTTCATGCCGGCTGTGACATAGTCGACCTTGAAGCTTACCTTTGCCGGCAGAGTCACGACGAGGGTCTTGTCAACGATATCGTCCCAGCCCTGTTCGTCGAGCGCAGCGAGGGTCTGCTCTTTTGTCAGCCCGCCGACATCGATGCCGTTTATGCGCACGTTCGGATAGTTCGTGCCGCTGCCGGTCACGATATAGCCGCCGATGGCCGCGGCGGATATGAGGAGCACGAAGAGCGAGGCACACACTATCGCCGCGATTTTTATGTGCTTTGCGCGCGCGGCTTTCTGAGCTTTCTCCTCAGCGGTGAGGGGCGGCTTTTTCTTGGCTTTGCGCCGCGCCTCGGCAGCCTGCTTCTTCTCCTCGGCGGCGCGGAGCTTTTCGGCCTTTTCCTCGGCTTCGAGCCGTTCGCGCCGCTGCGCCCGCGTCTCAGTGCCGGGCGCCTTTTCGGAGCCGTCAGGCGTGAAATTATTGTTCCTGTCTGTCAAATCATTGACCTCACTGGTTCATCTTCTGCTCGTAAAGCTCGGCGAAAAGCTCCTCCTCGCCCTTGGGCAGACTGATCTTGTATGCTGCGCGGTCCGCGTCCTGTATCCACGGGGTATTGTCTATGCGGCCGCTGGCCTGCGTCTCAAGCATGATGCCGATAAGCGTGTTTGAAATGAGAAAGCCCGGCACGGTGAAGTGCCAGCGATCCTCTGTCAGCTCGACCCAGCCCTTTTCCTTAAAGGCCTGCAGGACCTTGAGTATCGGTTTCCAGTCGCACTGGCAGCGCATGCGGTAGTCGTGCTCGGATATCCCGCGCGAGGTGCGCATGCCGAGCATGACATATTCGACCGCACGTTCGAGCGGGTCTATCTGCTCATACTCGTCGACTATGCTGATCTTCTTATGCACGCCGTAGATGTACTGCTTGAGGTCCTTGACGAAGCTGTACCGGACATTGCCGATGCAGCTGTGCGCGCCGGGGCCGAAGCTCATATAATCGTCCATGTTCCAGTATTTCAGGTTATGCCTGGATTCATAGCCGGGCGCGGCGAAGTTGGATATCTCATACTGCTTATAGCCGTAGCGCTCGAGCATTTCGGCGGCGTAGGAATACATATCCGCCTGCGCGTCGTCATCCGGGAGGATGGAGGAGCCGTAATACTCCTTGTACATCTGCGTGCCCGGTTCGAGCTTCAGCCCATAGCAGGAGATATGCTCCGGGTGCATCTCGACGATCTTTGAAAGCGTCTCCGCCCAGTCGCTCTTTGTCTGGCTCGGCAGGCCGTACATCAGGTCGACGCTTATGTTGTCAAACCCCGCCCTGCGCGCGTCGGCAAAGGCTTTCTGCGCCTGCAGGAAGTTGTGCTGGCGGCCTATGAGCTTGAGCAGGTTATTGTCCGAAGCCTGAATGCCTATGGACAGACGGTTCACGCCCTCGGCGCGCAGGAGCTTGAGCGCGGTGAGGCTGATGCTGTCGGGGTTGCACTCGACGGTGACCTCGGAATCGAGACGGACATTGCCGTTGAGCTTGAGTGTGTCGAATATCTCGACGATCCTGTCCGCCCCGTAGTAGCTGGGAGTACCGCCGCCGAAGTATATCGAGTCGACCTCATAGTTCTTTATTGAATGCGAGGACTCATCGATATGGTCGAGCAGCGCCTCCTGATAGTCCGGCATGATATAGTCGCAGCCCTGAAGCGAATAGAAATCGCAGTAGCTGCACTTGCTGGCGCAGAACGGTATATGGATGTATATTCCCAGCCGTTTTTTCATAGAAGATATTTCTCCGGATAAAGATTAAAACAACTCGCTTACCTGAGAAGCGAAAGCCGAGGGGTCTTCGATCTCCGCGCCGGAGACCATCTCGGCAAGACGCACGAGGATGAGGGACATGGTCTTGGCCTTCTCCTTATCGCCAGCTTCCCATGCGGCTTTGAGCGCCTGGAAAGCGTGATGCTCGCCGTTGAGCTCGAGCACGCGCGTCGCGCGCACCTTGCGCATCTCCTCGCTGGGGCCATGGCGGAAGTACTTCTCCATCTCCAGCGTGACGCCGCCCTCAGTGGTCAGGCAGCAGGGCTGATTGGTGAGCTTTCTTGAGAGCTTAACGCTCGCAACAGCGTCGCCGACGGACTCCTTGACGAAGTCGAGCAGCTCCTTGTTTTCAACATCGCGCTCCTCGGCGGCTTTCTTCTCATCCTCGGTCTCAAAGCCGAGGTCGTCGGTAACGACGTTGCAGAAGAGCTTGCCGTCCTGATCGCGCAGGCATTCGAGCACCATCTCGTCGAGCGGGCTCGTGAGATAGATAAGCTCATAGCCGCGCGCCTTGACTTCCTCGCACTGGGGCAGGCTCATGGCGTGCTTGAGAGAATCGGAGCTTGCGTAGTATATGGCCTTCTGGCTCTCGGGCATTTTCTCGACATACTCCTTGAGCGTCACCTGATGCTCCTCGGAGGTGTAGAATATCAGCAGGTCGCGCAGCAGATCCTTATAGCGGCCGTATTCATCGCACACGCCGCACTTGAGGTGCACGCCGAAGTTGCGGAAGAACTCCTCGTACTTGGGCCGGTCGTCGCGCATGAGCTTTTCGAGCTCGCCCTTGATGCGCTTTTCAAGGTTCTGGCCGATGACGCGCAGCTGCCTGTCATGCTGCAGAAGCTCACGGGAGATATTCAGCGAGAGATCGGGGGAATCGACAACGCCCTTGACGAACTCAAAGTAATCATGGACGAGCTTGTCGCACTTCTCCATTATCATAACGCCGTTGGAGTAGAGGGTTATCCCACCCTTATTGTCGCCGGTAAAAGCATTTTCATTCTCTTCACCGGGGACGAACAGCATCGCCTTGTAGCTCACCGCACCCTCGGCGTTTATGCGCACGAGCGCGCAGGGATCCTTGCGGTCGCGGTTCTTCTCCTTGTACCATGCGATGCAGTCATCATCCGTGACTTCGCTCTTGCTGCGCTGCCAGATGGGGATCATGCTGTTGACGGTCTCGTTCTCGGTGACCATGCGGTAATCGTACTTGGGGTTGCCGTTATCGTCCTTTTCACCGGTCTCGAAGCTCTCGCGGTGCTCGACGTCCATCTTGATGGGCCAGCGGACGTAGTCGGAATACTTCTTTATAAGCGCCTTGAGCTTCCAGACCTCGAGGAAAGTGCCGTAAATCTCTTCCTCGGTGTCGGGCTTTATGTGCATGATAACGTCGGTGCCGACGCTCTCTTTCTCGCAGGGGGTGACGGTATAGCCGTCAGCGCCGCGGCTCTCCCACTTGACGCCCATGTCCTCGCCGTATTTGCGGGTGATGACGGTGACCTCGTCCGCGACCATGAAGGCCGAATAGAAGCCGACGCCGAACTGACCGATAATAGAGAGATCCTCGCCCTCAGCCTGATCCTTGTCCATCTCGCCCTTGAACTTGAGCGAGCCGCTCTTCGCGATGACGCCGAGGTTATTTTCACACTCCTCCGCGGTCATGCCGATGCCGTTGTCGCGCACGGTCAGGGTGCGCGCTTCCTTATCGGGGATGATGTCGATCTTATAATCCGCGCGGCTCATGCCGACGTTCGTATCCGTCAGGGACAGATAGCACAGCTTGTCTATCGCGTCGGACGCATTGGAGATGATCTCACGCAGAAAGATCTCGCGGTTGGTGTATATGGAATTGATCATCAGATCGAGCAGACGCTTGGATTCCGCCTTGAATTGTTTCTTGCTCATATGTCTATGCCTCCAAAGTTATGAAGTAATTATTTCAGTAAATATATAGTATAGCACAAAAGTCGGGAATTTCAATATTTTGGGGCGGGATAAGCGCGTAATTTACACTTATATAAAAATTTGGACGGGGCAGCGGCTGCGCCCCGTCCGAGCATTCAGTATCATTTCTTCTCGTGCTTACCCTTGTATGCGCCCGGCATCGAGGGCAGATTGAACTTGAAGCGCTGGGAGGCTGCGGGCTCTGCTTTCGCGTGGCTCCCGCCTCTGGGTGCGGCTGCGCTGCGGCGGGGTGCGCTCTCGGGTTCGGCGCAGTCGCCGGCATCGGCGTCTCTGTTTTCGAACGCCGGGCCGCGGCGGTTGCGTATCGTCTCCACCGTGAGCGGAGCCTTCTTCACAGGCGCGGGCTCCTTCTCTGGTGCGGCGCCGATGAAAGGAATATCGAACGGCAGGACTTCGCGGATATCAAAATCCAGCACCAGCTCCGCAATGGGCATGGAGCCGCGCCTGTCCTCAAGGAAGCGGAAAATGAAGCGGGTGATGACCCAGGCGATGAAGCCCGAGGCCACGCCGATTATCGCCGCGACGAGCACGTCGGACGGGTAGTGCGCCATGAGATAATTCCTGGATATGGCCATAAGCAGCACGATGACCACCGATGGGACGACGAGCTTTTTGCCTTTCATCAGGCTCAGTGCTGTCATGCCAGCGGCGCAGGCCGTGACATGCCCCGAGGGGAAAGAGTACCCATCCTCGAACGGGGAGCCGACATACACCCACCACTCGCGGAACTGCTCGACCGTCTCGAACGGACGCGGGCGGGCGATACTGTCTTTGAGGATTATGTTCGTGATGAGCGCGCCGCAGCACACTGCGCCGAACACGCACACGCCGGTGTCGCGCTCGCTTGAAAAGCACATGAATATCAGCGCCAGCAGGAAGAAGATTATACCCTTTTCGCCGAGGAAAGTGATGACTTTCATAAGCGGGGTGAGTACAGCGCCGAGGGAGGTTGCCAGAGAGTGCATAAGGGAGAGAATGGCATTATCATAGCCGGAGAAAAATTCATTCAGCCACAGAGCGGCAGAAGTCATTGCCATATGCGGGATCCTTCTTTCTTTGGGTGTCTGCTTTATTATACCCATATATGGCGAATATGGCAAGAAATTTAATCAGCCGCGGGTAAGTGTTAAAAAAGCGTTTACTTGACAGCATGGCTGCCGGAGCATTATTATATAACCGTATAGTATTTTATCCGCGAAAGACTAACTATTAAAAGTCAAGCCTGAAATGCGTGGAGTGGAGAGGAGTGTA
>CAVFGM010000134.1:0-4238 GCA_963621955.1 Bacteroidaceae bacterium | reverse complement strand
CTCCCAGCTCCATGCGATGGCCTCATGCTTGAAGTAATCGCCGAAAGAGAAGTTGCCAAGCATTTCAAAATAAGTGCCATGGCGGGCAGTCTTGCCGATGTTCTCGATATCGCCGGTACGGATGCACTTCTGGCAGGTGCAGACGCGGCGGCGCGGCGGCTCCTGCTCGCCCTTGAAATAGGGCTTCATGGGCGCCATGCCGGAGTTGATGAGCAGAAGGCTTGCGTCGTTCTGCGGGATGAGGGAGAAGCTGGGCAGGCGGAGATGACCCTTGGACTCAAAAAAGCTCAGGAACATTTCACGCAGTTGGTTAAGGCCGAATTTTTCCATTTCATTTATCCTCCATATTATTGTTTCTCAAAGTTTCTGAGAAGCTTTCTTCCTCCTCGTCGGCAGAGAAAAGCTCTATCTTTTTACAGTTCGGGCAGCGGAGTATCCTCACGCTGAGGGAACCGGAAAGCATATTTGACAGGTGCCCAGTAAAGAAGCCGTACTGGCCAAGCTGGATATCCTCGCAGCCCAAGTCCTCCATACCGGCGCCGCAGCGCAGACAGTTCATATAAAAACCATCAACCCCTCACATAAAAAATATACCTCCGCCCCTGTACAGGGGCGAAGGTCAGATCGCGGTACCACCCTGATTGCCGGAAAGCTCCGGCATCTCGTGCGCCCTTAACGCGGGCAAACGTCCCGGTCATCCCGGGAGGGCTCGGAAGCGGCTGTCAACTCCGGACATAGAGCCTCACAGCGAACGGCTCCTCTCTGCAATGTCCTCGGCTGACTCTCTTCGTCACAGCCAGATCACACATATAACTTTTGTGATTTTACCATAAGCGCCGGATTTGTCAAGTGTTCAGCGGCATTTTCTGACGATAGACAGGCGCGGAGCATACTTCGGCAGACGCATATGTATCTCCATCATGGCATGGCGCGTGTCGGCTATCTCCTCGCCCTCGGCGTTACACATACGCTCGGGCGTGAATTTCACAGGCGCGCCGTCCGGTGTGAGCAGCTCAAGCTCATCGCCGAGAGAGAATTTATTGCGCTGATAGAGCACCGCTTCCCCGTTATCATCGCAGCATTCGACCACAGCGGCAACGTCCGCGCCGGTGGTGTAGCTGGCCTCGGCGTAGTGCTGGCCGGGGTAGCCGTAATAAAAGCCGGTGGTATACGGGCGGTGGCTCACCTTTTCGGTCTCCTCTATCCAGAGCGGATCGACCAGACGCCCGGCCAGAGCATCGTCGATCGCGTGGCGGTAGGCATTCGTGACAACGGCGGCATAGTAGGCAGACTTCATGCGGCCCTCTATCTTGAAGCTCGTGACACCCGCGTCGATAAGCTCGGGCAGGTGCTCGATCATGTTCATGTCACGGGAGTTTAAGATATACGTCCCGCCGTCTTCGGTGATCTCGAAATACTCACCGGGGCGCTTTTCCTCGACGAGGTGATACTTCCAGCGGCAGGGCTGGGCGCACTGGCCGCGGTTCGCGTCCCTGCCGGTCAAATAGTTCGACAGTAGGCAGCGCCCGGAGAAAGACACGCACATCGCCCCATGGACAAAGGCTTCAAGCCGCAGCTCCTTCGGGGTGTTTGCGCGTATCTTGCGGATATCCTCAAGCGGGGTCTCGCGCGCGAGCACGACAGTGTCCGCCCCGAGGTCATAGAGCGCGTTTGCGGCGGCGCTGTTTATAACGCCGAACTGCGTACTGACATGCAGCTTCACGCGCGGGGCGTATTTCTTAGCCATGGCGATGACGCCCATATCGGCGACGATGACCGCATCGACGCCCGAAGCGTCGAGCATCTCCATATACTCCGGCAGGCGCTTGAGTTCGTCCTCACGCGGGAGGGTGTTGCAGGTGACGTACACACGACGCCCCATCGAGTGCGCAAGCGCGACAGCCTTTTGGAGCTGATCGCTGTCAAAATTCCCGGCGGAGGCTCTCATGCCGAACTCGGTGCCCGCGAGGTACACGGCGTCCGCGCCGTAGCAGAGAGCCATTTCAAGCCGCTCCATATCCCCCGCCGGGGAGAGGAGCTCAAGTTTATCATTCATAATTCTGCGTCGCGACAAAGTTGTTGAAGTCGGTCTCGTTGGTGAAGAACTGGTGCGTTCCGGTGGCGGTGTCGAGGGCATAGTAGAAGTAATCCGTCGCATCCGGCCAGAGCGCGGCATTGATGGAGGCAATGCCGGGGTTGCTGATAGGCGTCGGCGGCAGGCCGAGCTTGATGCGGGTGTTATAGGGATCATCCTTGGCGAGCATTTCCGCCGTCGGCGCGCCCTCATGCTCGGGGTACGGATAGAGCACAGCGGCGTCTATGCCGAGTGTCATGTCATAGTTGAGACGGTTATAAATGACGGAGGCAATGACAGGGCGCTCGGAATCGTTCGCGGCCTCTTTCTCGATAAGCGAGGCGGCGTTGACGATCTCGCCAAGGCTCATGCCGAGCTCATCGAGCCGCGCCTGCATATCCTCGGTTATCTTGCGGTTGAAGTTATCGAGCATCTTGTTGATGGCGCTCGACGCCTGCATACCGACATAGAACTCATAGGTATCCGGGAAGAGATAGCCCTCGAGCCTGTACGCGCCGAGGCTTTCGGTGCCCTCAAGGAAGCTGTAGTTAAAGACTTCGTTTGCCGCAGCGTCCATCAGGTCGTTATAATCCGCGACACCGTTCTCCTCAAGACGCAGGAAGATCTGGTGCATGGTAAAGCCCTCAGGGATCGTGACCTTGACCGTCGCAGCGGAAGTCGAACCCGCGCGCATATTGGCCACAAGGGCGTGATAGTCAAAGGTCGAGCGCAGCTTATATTCGCCGGGGCTGACCTTGGTATCGGCATGGGTGAATTTGCAGTAGGTCTCAAAGAGCCATTTATACTGGATGAGTCCCGCGTCCTTCAGGGTATTGGCGACATACTCAATATTGGCATGGGTCTCACGCTTGGTGCCGACCTTATTGCCGTTATCGTCCAGTTTATCGACGGTCTCGGACTGGAAGATCGTGCTCGGCAGGGTGACGACGGCTTCAAACTCCTCCTTGTTCAGAGCGAGCATATCGCTTGCCGCCATCCATGCCATGCAGGCAAGAACGATGCTGATGCAGACAATGAAGCCGAAATACATCAGCCCGCCGAGGCAGCCGCTGCGGTATTCATGGCTCTGGCGCACGGGGCGGTAGTCCCGCTCGGACTCGGCATCGCCAGTATAATTGCGCTGCTCCTTGCCGTCGGAGTCGGTAAGGAAACGGTCGACCTTTTTTATCGGGTCCTCTTTATTTTTAGAGCCGGACTGGGCGCGGGCGCTTTTGCCCTTGGCGCTCTTCTTCGCCGGGGCAGGCTCCGCCGCCGCGTCCGTGCTGCTTATCTGCTCATCATGGATGCGGAATATCTCATTGATTCTTTCGATATCGTCGGACATGGTAATCTCCTCTTACGTATGCGCTGAATTAATACCGGGCAGTAGCACCCTGGGGGCAGGGCGCATATTATGGCACGAGCGATGCGGTTAAGAGCCGCGCCGCACGGCACACATACAGACGGCTGACTGCCGGAAACCCGCACTACCCGGCAGAACGGACATATTTCAAGTGCGGAGAAAGGGATCAACTATGTTCTGCAATGGTTGTAACAACAGCGGCCTCTGGCTCATTATCCTTATCATCATACTCTTCGGCTACGGCGGGAACGGCTGCGGCTGCGGCAACAGCAATAACGGCTGTGGCTGCGGCTGCTGAGGGCACGCACTCACAAGGGGGCTTCGCGCCCCCTTTCATTATTTTCCCAACGCCTTGAGGACGACCGAATATATCTCGGCGTTCTTCTCGTCCGCGTCGCGCTCGACCCCGTCCTTCATATACGGGATGCGAACCCAGCCGTAATGCTCGGCCGCCATGCCCGCGGTGCGCAGGCAGCGCTCAAGATAGGCGGTGTCTTTCTCGTGTATGTCCGCCTGAGTGTTGTTCTTGGCCTCGCGCCGCCGCATACGGCGGGTAGCGGTCTCTATATCCACGTCAAGATAAATGACGAGGTCGGGGCGCGGCAGCCCCATCTTTACATATTCAAGGTCGGCAAGCCAGTTGAAGAAATCCGGAAGCTCGTCATCCGGGAGCTTGCAGCCCTGATGCACGGCGTTGGAGGTCGTGTACCGGTCGGAGAGGATGAGCCCGCCGTTTTCATATATCCTGCCCCAATCGTCACGGTAGGAGGCGAAGCGGTCGACGGCGTAAAAGGTCGACGC
>CAVFGM010000133.1:21883-22662 GCA_963621955.1 Bacteroidaceae bacterium | reverse complement strand
GACTTCATTCAGCCGGAGCCTGCAAACAATTTTGCGCATAATTCTTGACAGTACCCTCCAACTTACAGGATATTCAAATATATTCAAGCATGCTTATCAGATTCGCTATAGCGCCCGTATTATTATCACAGGTGATCATTTTACACATATCGATCACATTTCTCTCTCCCGACACCGGGCAAACTGGCATATCGGCTATCTTCAGCATACTTATATCGTTGAAATTGTCCCCTATACAAACAAGAAACCGGCGAATTCCCATATACTCAAGCGCGGTCATGATACCTTTACCTTTATCCGCATGCCGAACCGGACATACCGGCCATGATAGTGCTGCTGAGTATGTTGACATGCGCAAGGCCGCCGCGGATCCAGCCGACCGTTTCCTGCGCAAGATCCATGATGCGTCTTGTTATTCCACCGGAATTCATTATTTCTCCGGTGAGCAGATAAAACGGGACCGCAAGGATCGTGAAGGAATTTGCCCCGCTGAAAAGGTGGCTGGCAATGCCGACCATTGAAACGGAGTCGTTCGACAGGATGAATATGACGCAGGCCATGCCCATTGCGACGAATATAGGAGCGCCGGTAAAAATCAGAACGATCATAACGGCAAACATTACAATTGACATTTTTATCTACTCCTTAAAAGCTGTCGTATGAGTCGTCCGACTTGACCTGCTCTTTTCCGGTCCACTCTTTTATCATGGAAACCGCAACGCTTATGAACATTATCACGCCGCACACAAGTATTGCGCTGTTCCACCACGACATTGGCA
>CAVFGM010000133.1:0-21873 GCA_963621955.1 Bacteroidaceae bacterium | reverse complement strand
AATAAAATATTTTCTCAGCGTAGCAACCGCCTGATTGCCGGTTTTCTGGACGAGATTATACCCGCCGCTGATCATAACGAAGCAGAATAACATCGTGACGATATCATTGAATGTGTCGACTGCTACTCTGACTTTTGGAGAAAGCTTCTCCAGCAGAAAATCAAGTCTTATATGCTTTCCCTCGATCATCGCAAGTCCGCTGCCGAGGAATACTACATATACAAAAAGATATCTGCTTATTTCGTCCGTCCACATAACGTCAAAATTTATGAACGAGACGTTTCTTGAAAGTATCATCAGCACCATCGTCAGCGTCAGTGCCAGGAACAGCACCACGCACATGACTCGAATGAACTGAGTAGATATCTTGCCTAGAGTTTTTATTATTTTCATCGGGATATCTCCTTTGGCTCTGACTTTAATAAAGCTTCCGTAATGCTGTCCGGCTCAAATGCCCTTACAAGCAGATGAGCCGGGCGTATTACCGGATCTTTGCCGATGAAATCACATCGTCTTGATTTTCTCTATCCACTCTGCGGGAACGGTGCCGAGCTGTTCGGGAACGTCGGCACAGGCCGCGCGGAAGGACTCTATATCAGTGGGCTCGTTGACCTCAACGCCGGCAGCTTTGATGCTTTCAACAAGCTCGCCTTCGACGCTCTCAAGGTACTCGCGCTGATATGCCTGAGCCTCCTTGCAGGCAGTCTTTATGATCTGCTGATCCTCTTCCGACAGGCCGTTGAGCCACTCACTGTTGCAAAGCACAAAGTTGGTGCCGAGCATATGGTGCGTGAGGGTAACATACTTCTGAACTTCCTGGAAGCTCTGCGCATAGAAAGTGGAGGCAGGGTTGTCCTGCCCGTCCGCGACGCCCTGCTGAAGAGCCATGTACAGCTCATTAAGACTGACGGTAACTGTCGTTGCGCCAAGCGCATTGAATGTGGCAGAATATACCTCCATATCGGGAACACGTATCTTCATTCCCTTAAGGTCGTCAACAGTGTTGATAGGCTTGATATTGTTGGAGATATTTCTCCAGCCGATGGAGCAGTATCCGAGCAGGGTCATGCCCTGTGCCTCAAAGCGGGAGCCGAGTTCGTCGAACAGGAAACCGTTGAAGCATTCATATGCATGATCATAATCTCTGTACAGGAACGGCATATCAGTGACTGCGGTTTCCGGGACCCAAGAGGTGGTGCTGCTGCCGACGAACATCTCCTGCTGCCCCATAAGCATGCCCTCTATCATTTCACGGTCGTTGCCGAGGAGGGCGTTGGGATATATCTCAACGCTTATGCGGCCATCGGTTTCCATTTCAACAAGCTCTTTGAACTTGTTGCAGAACACCTGGTACTGGTGGCTCTCCGAGCCTGAATTGCCAAAGCGTATGAGTACGGGGTCGGGCGCGTTGTCGGACGCAGGCTGTTCGCTTCCGGACGGAGCGTCAGACGGTTTTGCTGCCGGAGCTTCATTCGAGCCGCAGGCACACAGTGCCAGCAGCATGACGAGCATGCACAGCATGGCGGTGAGTTTTCTGAGTTTTTTCATTTTGCATCTCCTTTTGTTTTTATTTTTACTATTTCAAAAGCCGCCGACCGTCATCAGCGGATTTCTTTGACCTTGTCCATAAATGCCTTGACTCTTGCCTGATCAACGGGATTTTCAAACACGCCGTCGACCTTGAACGTTGTCGCACATACGGCGCCATCCGCAACGGAGAGCTGACGCTGAATATTGTCCACATTGCAGCCCGTATTGCAGAGAACCGGAGTACGCTTTACGATGTCTTTAACACGCTTGAGCACCTGAGTGTCAGTTTCACTTCCCGCGGTCAGACCGGAAACGCAGAGCGCATCGGGAGCATGGTTGAACTCGGTGGAGCGTGCAATATCGGCAATGTCTCTGTCCGCAAGATATTTTGCTGCTTCGGGGACTATATTATAGAGCATCTTAATATTTTTCCCGCCGATGCGCGCTCTGTGCCGTGCGGTTTCACCGGCGTTGGTGTTCCAGAGACCAAAGTCGCTGGCGTATACACCGGAAATTATCTCTCTGATAAACTGTCCGTCAACAGCCTTTGCGAGATCAAGAGAAGCAATCGAATCCCACAGGCAGTTCACGCCATAAGGTATTTTTATCTCGGATTTCAGCTCGCCGATAACACGTGCCATTGCGCCTACGGTTATCGGTTCTATTTTTGTCAGATACGGCAGACTGAATTCATTGGAGAACATTACGCCGTCAACACCGCCGTCCTGGAGCGCATGAAGATCATGCCTTGCGCACGTGATGACCTTATCCATGCCGCCGACCTCATCATAGTTGGGATCTCCGGGAAGCGGCTGAAGATGGCACATTGCGATTATGGGTTTTTCGACCTGAAACAATTCTTTCATCCAGTTCATTTTGCAAAATCCTCCGTAATATCGGCAAATTCAGCCACAATTCATGTAAACCTCACTAAAGTTTATCAGACGTTGAGTGGCTCTTTGTCAAAAATATACCACCGGCTCACGTACATGTCAACAGTTTTTGCAAAACTTTTTTCACAAAAAATATTTTTGTGATGTTCTGCAATAAATGCTTGCAAAAATATTTTCATTTCGATATAATAGTTCTACAGTTCACAAGAGAGGTAGAGCTTATGATAAAAATACTGCCGTCTATTGCGTCCGCCGACCCGCTGCATCTGTCCGATGAAATAGAGCGTGTGCGTGCAGTCGGCCGCCTGCACCTTGACATCGAGGATGGGAATTTCATAAACAATATAACTTTCGGCGAAAAGACGATCCGCGCTATAAGCGGCATATATAGTGGGGAACTTGATGCGCACCTAATGACAACGGAGCCGCTCGCATGGCTTCCGCTCCTGAAAGATGCCGGTGTCCGCGCTGTCTGCGCCCACATTGAAGCCCTGCCCTATCCGAAGCTCTTTTTGCGCCGTGCGAAATCCCTCGGTATGCGGGCTGGGCTTGCCGCTAATCTCAAAGTTCCGCTTGCCGAATTTGAAGCCTATGCTGATGAACTCGATTACGTTCTCATTATGACTTCAGAACCGGACGATGGCACGCAGGCGTTCTTCCCCGGTGCGGTGAAAAGAGTTGCAGCTCTGCGCAGCATGCTTCCGCCGGGCGTCGAAATATGGTGCGACGGCGGCATAAAGCCGGAATTTCTCCCGGAGCTTTCAGCAGCGGGAATGAATGCGGCTGTCATGGGCCGCGCAATTTTCGGTGTTCCGGATCCTTTGGCAGCAGTACACAAATATGAAAGGAGCATCAAATGAACAGACGATTTCCACTTGTGTTGTACGAGAAGGCTCTTGTACCTGGCAGCTTTGAACGTATGTTTGAGGACACCGCAAAGCTTGGCTTTGATGGCTTTGAGCTGAGTGTGGACGAAAGTGATATGCGCCTTGCGAGGCTTGACTGGTCGGATAAGGACGTGATCCCGGTCATCATCGCAGCCAAGCAGGCAGGAATAAAGCTTCAGTCGCTATGCTTCAGCGGACAGCGTCGGTTTCCGATGGGCAGCGCTGACGCAAGTATTGTTTCAAAATCGATGACAATGATGCAAAAGTGCATCAATCTGTGCCAGAGTCTTGGCATAAGGGTCCTTCAGGTCGCGGGCTTTGACGTATATTATGAGCCTTCCTCCGCCGATACATATAAAAGATACTGCGAAAATCTCTGTAAAGCGGCTTGCTTTGCAGAGCGCAGCGGCGTGACCCTTGCGATAGAACCCGTAGAAAAAGGTGTGCTGGATATAGAGATGGCGCTGGATATAGTCCGTATGGCCAATTCGCCGTTTCTTCAGGTGTACCCCGACATTGCCAACATGGCGGCCCTTGGGATCGATTACTTCCCGCAGTTTGATAAAGGCATTGGACATATAGCACAAGTCCATGTGCGCGACGCAATTCCAAATTATTTTTACGGTGTAGATATCGGTACCGGAATTATTGATTTTGTCAAGACCTTCGAGCTGTTCGACCGCATCGGGCTGAACTGCCCGCTGACTCTCGAAATGTGGAACCTCGAAAATTCGAAGTATATGGAAACCGTCGGATACGCGAGACAGTTTTTGGAGGATCATATTCAAAGAGCTGGAAAACTTACAGGAAAGGTGATATAATATGTACGAAAAAGAAAAAAATGAAGTTTTACAAGCTGCTCTCGAGATAAAGCGCAATCATCTCGTCGCGCTCTGCGGCGGTAATATCAGCGTCCGACTCCCGGATGGCAGCTTTCTTGTCACTCCCTCCGGTATGATATATGAGGACATGACATGGGAAGACGTTGTCCGCGTTGATAAATGCGGCAATGTGCTTGACGGCAGCCGTAAACCCAGCAGCGACACGCCCGCCTTGCTGTATATCTTCGAGAAGATGCCATGGGTCAACGCGGTCATACATACGCATCAGCCGTGGGCAACTGCGGCCGGTCTTGTATGCGACATTCTGCCGGCTTGTCTTGTCACTCAGATCGATGCTAACAGGAGTGATGTGTTTGTAGCGCCTTTCACCCCGTCAGGGGAGGAGCAGATGGGAGTTCTTACGGTCGATTATGCGCACGATGCATGGGCTGTGATCCTGAAGCATCACGGTGTTATGGCATACGGCCCAACTTTGAAAGATGCGTTGTTTTCCGCCGTCTATCTTGAGGAAGCTGCCCAAACTTATATGATAGCCAGGGCAGTTGGTCCTGTGCCCAAGCTTGACCCGGCACTTGTTGCTGTCGAGGCGGATAGCTGGAACCGTTACGGGCAGAAATAACTTTAGCAGGTAAGAGTATGGCACGCAAGCAGTATTTTCTTACAATAGACAGCGGCGGTTCAAATATCAAATGCGCAATATTCGATAGCGAGGGCAGCGAACTTGCATCAGTTTCAACTGTCCCCGAAACGTCATCGCCGCGCGACGGATATGTTGAGCGCAGCGCCGACGCAGTATGGGATTGCTGCTGCAGCGTCATACGCGCCGCGTTAGCGCGCTCCGGGCTTGACTCGCGGGACATATCGGCAATATCGCTGTGCGGCTATGGCGGCGGAATATGCTTTTGCGACAGCAGCGGCAAAGCTGTCAGCCCAGTGATTGTTTCTACCGATACCCGTGCCGCCGGAGAGCTTGCCGCGCTCAAAAACAGCGGCAGAGCCGATGAAATTTTTGCCGTAAGTCACCAGCAGCCATGGGAAGGTCAGGCTGCCCCGCTGCTGAGCTGGTTTTGCGCGCATGAGCGGGACATTATTGCCCGCGCCTGCTATGCGCTGTGCATAAAGGATTATATCCGGCTGCGCCTTACCGGTGAGCCTTCCGGAGAGATCACAGATGCCTCAAACCTAAATATAATAGATCCGAAAACCGCGGCGCTCAGTCCTGAGCTTCTGCAGCTGGGCGGTATAGCGGAACTTGCCCGTCTTTTTGATTATCCCATACGTCTCCCACACTCCCGTGCTGGAAGCGTCAGCGGCACCGCGGCGGAAGATACCGGCCTGCGCATCGGTACGCCTGTCGCTGCCGGTCTTTATGATGTGTCCGCCTGCACTATGGGCTGCGGCTGCCTGAGCAGCGAAAGCATGGCTGTGACGATAGGCACATGGGCAATGGCGGCATATTTCGACACCGATTACTCTCACGCGGACAAAAATACTATCGTCACCGTTTCCGCAATGAAGGACCGTTTTCTGCTCGAGCAGGGCAGCGCTACGGGGACTGCAAATCTGAATTGGTTCCTCCGCAATATAATTTCACCTATGTACCCCCGACTTGATGCAGACGGAATGTACGCGCTTTGCTCAAAAGTGATCTCAGAAAAGCCTCCGGCCGAACGCGATGTTTTCTTTGTGCCTTATTTGTTCGCAAGCTGCGGACATCCAAGTGTGAAAGGCGGCTTTTTCAACATGTCCGCAAATCGCGGCGCAGAAGATATGTTATATGCTGTGCTGGAAGGAATAATGCTTTCCGCCGTGCATCACATCCGGCTTCTCTGCTGCGGGAACCGCCGGTTCGAGCGGATCGCGCTTGCGGGCGGTGCTGCCGCTTCAAGCGAATGGAGCCAGATGCTCTGCGATATGCTTCAGCTCCCGGTGAGTATAATGTGCGGCAAGCAGCAGGGTGCACGGGGGGCTGCAATGTGTGCCGGCATTGTTTCGGGTGCATTTTCTGACTATAAACAGGCAGCAGACTCCATGGCAAAAACTGAAAAAGTTTTGCTGCCGCGTAGAGAGTATGCGGCAGTCTGGACGGATAAAGCAGCAAAATATGAAAATATCCTGCAGAGCCTCGACGATTATTACAGCGCAACGCAGAAGGAGTTCTTATGAAAATCGATGACAGACAGGAAAAAATCAAAGACATAGTCGACCGAGCCGGGTTTGCCACCGTCAAGGAAATTGCCGACATTCTCGGTACATCGGAGGCTACCGTGCGCAGGGATGTCGGTGTGCTTGACGCGGAAGGCTGTCTCAAGAAAGTTTCCGGCGGCGTGACATCGCTGACCCGCAGTGTGGCCATAGAGCCGCCGCTGAACGCCAGAAGCGGCATGAACGTTGAAGAAAAAGAGCGTATTGCCGCGGCGGCACTCAAATATGTCAACGATAACGAACATATTATTCTTGACGCAGGCACCACTATACTTACCTTTGCCCGCCTTCTCGGTGAAAAGCATGGCCTGACCGTTATAACCTATGACATGCAGATAGCGGCGGAGGTGTCACACTTCAGTGACACGGAGCTTATACTTGCGGGTGGGGTGCTGCGCCGCAATTTTGGCTCGTTTTACGGATATTTTACTGAGAACGTGTTCAAGGAAATACATGTAGAGCGTGCCTTTATGAGCTGCGATGCGTTGTCCGCCCAGCAGGGCATCACGAGCTATACGACTGACGATATTGGCGTTAAGCGTCAGATAATCAATTCGGCAAACGAGGTCATTCTCCTGTGCGATCACTCAAAAATGAATGTCAAAACTTTCATGAGCATTGCTCCTATATCGGCGATAAAATGCATAATCACCGGCCGTGAAACGCCCGACGACGTGGTGGAAAACTTCCGTCAGTGCGGAGTTGAAGTGGAAGTTGTCTGAAAATAACTAACGAAAGAGGTCATATCATGAACCAAAATAATTTCATATTCGATTCTGAATACTGCAATGTAAAATACGTTCCCGAAGATGATTCGGTACTGCTCGCGTGGAAGCAGCCCAGCTATTTCGGCAACTACCGGACACCGTCCCTTTATATGCTCTATTTGCTTCAGGCGAACCCCGGCAGCAATTACATTGTGGACGCAAGACACGGCTTTGAAGATGAAAAGGCTGATGTGGAATGGGCCTTCTCAAACCTCCTCCCACTCATGGCACAGACCGGCTGCAAAAAGGTCATATTCATTATGAACCTCCAAAACAGCATTGAAGGCGAGATGGATATGTGGGGCAGTGAGTTTAAGAAATATTTTGAAGTATACCGTGCGGCAACCTACGAGGAAGCCCGCGCATTCCTGTGATTTTATACGTCTCTATAATTTTGACTCCCGCGGATTGCTATGCAGTCTGCGGGAGTTTTGCGTTTTCCCTGCTATATTCTTTTTGCTGTGGCTGCTGCTCTTGAGCTGTGTTATGAACGGCGGCATACGTTGTTTTCTGGATTATGTACAGTCAATCTATATACAGAGAGATTTTGAAAAAGTTAGGCAGCTTTTCCCAGAGCGGAAGGCGGTTAACTATCGGTGTAATGGCACCGACCTGCACTAATTTTGAATCCGGACGCGAAAAAGGTCCTGAAACCTTACGGTTTCAGGACCTCTGACAAGTTGGCGGCTCCGCTTATTTAGCGGAGCCGGTCGTGTTTTATTGTGCTTTTTCCTGCGGAGGGGTATTGCTTTCTGCCGACTCGGCTTTATGCTCCTCGGCGTGGTGCTCACGCAGATTGGGGTTGTTCTTGAATACCTTGAGCCATATCACGAGCGAAATTATGAAAGCCGCGACAAGGCAGATTATCTTTACCGCCATGCTGTCCCCGGCCATGAGCACGGCCAGCAGACCCAGCACCGCGGAGATGCCGTACAGCACCGCAACGACCTGCTTCTGGTTGAGCCCCATTGCAAGCAGCCGGTGGTGGAAGTGCCCCTTGTCGGCCTTGAACGGGCTCTGCCCGTGCAGTATTCTGCGGAAGAAAGCAAAAATCGTATCGGCCAGCGGCAGCGCAAGCGCAAGCAGCGGCACAAAGAAAGTGATGATCGCGTGCAGCTTGAAAAGACCCATTATCGACGCCGTCGACAGCACGAAGCCCAGAAGCTGCGAGCCGACATCGCCCATGAATATCTTGGCGGGGTTGAGGTTATACGGCATGAAGCCGAGGCACGCGCCGGTGAGCGCGGCGAGGATGATGGATACCACCGGCTCCGAGACGAACAGCGACACGTTGAGCATCGTCAGCGAGCTTATCGCCGACACTCCGACGGCAAGTCCGTCAAGCCCGTCAATGAGATTGACAGCATTCGTACAGCCGACGATCCACAGCATCGTCAGCGGGATGGAGAGCCAGCCTATCTCGATATAGGTCTCCTCGGCAAAAATGTTCGGGTTTGAAATAACATCGAACACAAGCCCGCAGCGGATCGCGACAAGCGCTGCGACTATCTGCCCGGCAAGCTTTACCCAGGGGTTGAGACTGACGATATCGTCAACGCCGCCCATGACCGCAATGATGACCGAACCGACAAGAAGCCCCAGCACCTTCGTTGACATCGGCACAAAGAATATCAGCGAGAGCACAAAGCCGATGAATATCGCAAGCCCGCCCATGCGGGGGATGGGATGGTCGTGTACGCGGCGGTTGTCCTTCGGCACGTCGATCGCGCCGACCTTTTCGGCAAAGCGCTTGACCGGCGGCGTCATGACATATGCGACCAGCAGCGACACGGCGAATGCCAGCAGCATCTTTATCCAATCAGCAAGACCAGGAAACATTAAAATTTATCTCCAGTTCGTTTTATTATCTCAGAAAGGCTTCTCAACAAGACCGACGCGCTTATATACCTTGCGCAGGGTCTTGGAAGCGACATAGCTCGCTCTGCGCGCGCCCTCGGTGTAGACGTCCTTGAGGTACGCCTTGTCGGCGATCATGCGTTCAGCCTCCTCACGGATCGGGCGCAGCGCCTCGATGACGGCCTCGCCGACCGCGGGCTTGAAAGCACCGTAGCCCTGACCGTCAAACTCGCGCTCTATCTCGTCAAAGGTCTTGCCGGTGACGGAGGAGTAGATGCTCATAAGGTTGGAGACGCCGGGCTTGTTCTGAAGATCGTAATGCACACAGTGCTCGGTATCGGAATCGGTCACGGCGCGCTTGAACTTGCGGGCGATGTCCTCGGGCTTGTCCATGATGAACACGCAGCCCTGAGGATCGGACTTGCTCATCTTCGAGGTCGGTACGCCGAGGCTCATTATCCTTGCGCCCACCTTGGGTATATAGGGCTCGGGAACCTTGAAGGTCTCACCGTAGATATTGTTGAAGCGGATGGCGACATCGCGCGTCAGCTCGCAGTGCTGCTTCTGATCCTCGCCGACGGGGACATAGTCCGGCTGGTAGAGCAGGATATCCGCCGCCATGAGCGATGGATAGGTGAAGAGGCCGCCATTGATGTTGTCGGCATTCTTCGCGCACTTGTCCTTGAACTGGGTCATGCGGCTCAGTTCGCCGAACATCGTATAGCAGTTGAGGATCCAGCCGAGCTCAGCATGCTCGTGCACATGGCTCTGGATGAACAGGGTGTTCTTCTCCGGGTCAAGGCCGCAGGCGATGTACTGCGCAAGCTGCGTGACAGAGCGGCGGCGCAGCTCCGCGGGGTTCTGACGCACGGTAAGGCTGTGCAGGTCGGCCATGAAATAATAGCAGTTAAACTCATCTGCAAGCTCCGCCCAGTTCTTGACCGCGCCGAGGTAGTTGCCGAGGTGCAGGTCACCGGAGGGCTGGATGCCCGAGAGCATAGTTTTCTTTTCAGCAGTGTTGTTATCCACAATAATCTCCCATTCTGCCGTCCATATTTATCGCGCCGCGGCGGCGCTGTCTCCGGAACGGCCGGCGGAGGCTCAGAAAAAGCCCAGTATGAGCGTCTATATATTGTATCAAAATAAGTTTGTCTTGACAACTGCCAATTTGCAAAATAATATAAGAAATGTCAAACGAAGATATTTTGGCGCAGGAGGCACAAAATGAAAGACATGAAGTGGTTTGAGGATATGGAAAAGCGCATTCCTACAGGCGAGGTACGCACGCGGTTTGCCCCGTCTCCCACGGGGTACATGCACGTCGGCAATCTCCGCACCGCACTTTATACCTATCTCATCGCCCGCCATAATAAGGGCAAGTTCATTCTCCGCATTGAGGATACGGATCAGGGGCGTCTCGTCGAGGGTGCTGTTGACGTTATATACAGGACGATGGAGCAGTGCCATCTCGAGCATGACGAAGGCCCGGACGTCGGCGGCCCCGTCGGCCCCTATGTGCAGACCGAGCGCCGCGGGCTCTATAAGGAATACGCGGAGCTGCTCATGGAGCGCGGCCACGCTTACCGCTGCTTCTGCGAAAAGACGGCCTCTGAGGAGGACACCGGCGAGTTTGACCGCGGGGACGATCCCTGCCGCTGCATGAGCCGTGAGGAGTCCGACCGTCTCGCTGCCGAGGGCAGGCCCTATGTCATCCGCCAGCTCATCCCGCATGAGGGGACGACTACTTTCCATGACGAGACCTTCGGCGACATAACCGTCGAGAACGCGAGCCTTGACGATCAGGTGCTCCTGAAGCGCGACGGACTGCCGACCTATAACTTCGCAAACGTTGTGGATGACCACCTCATGGGCATCACCCACGTCGTGCGCGGCAGCGAGTATCTCTCCTCCGCACCGAAGTATAACCTGCTGTACGAGGGCTTCGGCTGGGACATCCCGAAGTATGTCCACTGCTCGCCCGTCATGCGCGACGCGCACAACAAGATGTCCAAGCGCCACGGCGATCCGTCTTATGAGGATCTTATCGCCCAGGGCTACCTGACCGACGCCGTCATCAACTATGTCACGCTCCTCGGCTGGAGCCCGCGCGGCGAGCAGGAGATATTCAGCATGGACGAGCTTATTGACATCTTCGACCTTGCCGGTATTTCCAAGTCCCCCGCGATCTTTGACATAGACAAGCTGCGCTACTTCAACAGCGAGTATATCCGCGCCATGAGCCCCGAGGCCTTTGCCAAGGCGGCGGAGCCGTATATCCGCCAGAGCGTGAAGAACCCTGCGTATGACGCCGCGGCAATCGCCGCACTTCTCCAGCAGCGTACCGAGGTGCTGACCGACATCCCGGAGAAGGTCGACTTCTTTGACGAACTGCCCGAGTACGATACAGAGCTCTTTGTCCACAAGAAGTCCAAATCCGATAAGGACAGCTCCAAGGACGTGCTCCAAAAGATCATTCCGATATTTGAGGCGCTGCCCGCGTGGGACGATGAGCATATCATGGACGCGATGGTCGCTCTTGCCGAGGCGATGGAGGCGAAGAACGCGAAGGTCATGTGGCCTGTGCGCATCGCCGCCGCAGGCAAGGCTGTCACTCCCGGCGGTGCGGTCGAGATATGCCGCATCCTCGGAAAGAATGAGACTCTCCGCCGCCTGAATGTGGCGCTTGAAAAGCTCGGCTAAGTAATAATCAATAATAATCTGCCCCTTTGACGGTGATACTAATAACCGTCAAAGGGGTGTTTTTATGTCCGCAAAAGCAAAACAGCTTATCATTATATATATCGCCGCAGCGCTTGTGACGCTCAGCGTGCTCTCGGCAGTTCTGTACTCAAAGCTTGCCGATTATCGGCTCACCGCGCTCTACAGCTCATCCGGCGCGTTTGAGACGACGGTCTCCGCTGTCGAGGGGCTGAGCCGCTCGCTTAAAAAGAGCCTGTACGTCACCGACGCAACCTTAGGGCGCAGTATCTGCACTCAGGCATATGCCAACGCGCTGGCTGCCGAGGCTGCGCTCTCGGCGCTGCCGTTTTCGACGCAGGAGCTTGAGCAGCTCTCGGGCTTCCTCAACCGCGCCGGGGACTACGCAAAGAGCCTCGGCGCGCAGAGCGGCGACGATCTCAGCGATGAGCAGAAGCAGCAGCTCAAGGCCATGTCCGATACCGCTGCGGAGTTCTCCTCCCGTCTGCGCGATATGCAGGGGCGCGTCAACTCCGGGGAGCTCATCATGGACAGCCGCGAGGAGCAGCTTCAGAACATCGGCATCGAGGACACGGGAAAGCTCAGCGCCGAGCTTTTGGGCTACGAAGCGGATTTCACCGCGCCCGAGGACTTCCAGTATGACGGGCAGTACAGCACCCGCCCTGAGAAAGAGCGAGGAAAGCTGAACGAAGAGCAGGCGAAGAAGCTTGCCGCCGAAGCCGTCGGCATGGAGCCGCGTGAACTCAAGGACGAATACGGCTACGAGGGTGAGGACGGACGCCGCTGCTACAGTGCGGGGAACATGCTCCTGTGCGTCAGCTCGCGCGGGCTCGAATCCATGTCTCAGTCTCGGCTCGTAGGCTCCGGGAGCATCAGCGCGGAGCAGGCCGAGGAGATCGCACAGGACTTTCTGAAAGCGCGAGGGTATAATGACCTGAGCCTCAGTGAGCGCGGCGGGAGCGGGAGCGTCGCCTCATTCCGCTTCGTCCCCGTGCAGGACGGCGCACTGCGTGTTGACGACTATATCAGCGTCTCCGTCGCGCTCGACGACGGCAGCATATATTCTTACGACGCGACGCGATATTCGGACGATGCGCCTGAACTCGACTGGAGCTGCGATGAGGAGACGGCGCGCGGGAGCCTGCCCGATAACGTGAGCGTGAGCGGCAGCCGCAAGGTGATCGTGCAGCGCCCCGGCGGGGAATACATGGCCTGCTACGAATTCGACTGTACCGGCAGCGAGGGCGAGAGCCTGCGCATCTATGCCGACGGATCCGATGGACGGCAGTGCAGAATACAGCTTGAGGGCATATAGAACCTTAGCGCCATCTTAACAGCTGCGGCTGTGCGGAGCTATCTCCGCAGCTGCGGCTGTTTGCTTTTGGGCAGCTCTCACGGCATTGTACACATTGACGGAATTGTGACATACACGGCTCTCTCATTTGTGCAGTTTAGCGTTTGACAAGATTATGTCAATATAATACAATATCTTGGCAGCTTTATATACAAAAACGCGAGTTCTGTATGGTTTTGGCTGTGTGCGTCAATTTTGACAAAGTAAAAAGGTAAGTTTTGCTTGAATCTATATGCGCGTTAAGGTATCATAAAGACAGCTTTTTTAATAACGCATTGCGGGATAAAGAGGGGGTGTGCCAATGTCATTTGAAGCAGTAAGCAATATTGCTCAGGCGGAAGCTCAGGCCAAGGTCACGGTGGCCGAAGCCGAGAGCAAGGCGAAGCAGATGCTGGCTGACGCGGATACCGCGGGCAAGCTTGCGATCGATGCCGCCTGCGCAAAAGCCGAGGAGGAGCTCAAAGAGCTCAGCCGTCAGGTCAGCGAGAAGGCAAGGGCTCAGGCCAAGGGTCTTTCCGGTGATCTGGAAAATCAGAAAGCAGCGCTGCGCGCCAGAGCCGAAGGGCGGCTGGAGCAGGCAGCAGCTCTTGTTGTGGAAAGGATAGTGAACAGCTGAGATGGCCATTCTAAAAATGAAAAAGCTCCGCCTTATTGCTGTCCGTTCCAATAAGGATGAACTCATGCGAGAGCTTATCAGGCATGGCTGCGTGGAAATTTCCGAGCTTGAGGGCGAGCTTCACGGCACGGATATCGAAGCGCTGGTCCACCGGGAGAACAGCGACATTGCCTCTCTCAAAAGCCGGCACACAACGCTGACGCATGCCATTGACCTGCTGGATCATTACGCCCCGAAGAAGGGCAAGCTTCTCTCCGCAAAGCCGGAGCTTGACGACAGCGTTCTGCTTGACGATACCGGCCTTGCCGGTGCGCTCAAGGTCGCCGAAAGCATCGAGAGCTACGATGCGCGCATCAAGCGCATCAGCGCCGAGGAGAGCCGCCAGCGCGGCATTATCCAGTCGCTCCAGCCGTGGCTCGATCTCGACCTGCCGCTCGGTACCGAGGGCACGGAGCGCTGCGCGGTGCTGCTCGGCACCATACCCGCCCGCACGGAGCTGACTCAGGCAGAAGCGGCGCTCGAGCAGATAGACGCCGAGAGCGAGCTCTTCTGTGTGCATGAGGAGAAGAAAGAGCACTACGTCGTGTTCGTGTGCATGCGCGAAAAGCTTGCCGAAATGCAGGAATGCCTGCGCGGCTTCGGCTTCAGCGCGGCATCCTTCGCGGGGGTCAGCACCTCGGCAAAGGAATGCACCATTCAGGCGCGCTCCGAGCTTCAGTCTCTTGCGGCGGAAAAGGAAAGCTGCGTGCAGTACATCGTCGGCGAAGCCGTCAGGCGCGACGAGCTGAAGCTTGCGGCAGACCGCGTGAGCGTGCAGATATCTCTGGCCGAGGCCGGGGACAAGCTCTACGGCACGGACAGCGCCGTTATCATGGAGGGCTGGTACCCCGAGGAGCGCGAAACGGAGCTCAACGAAGTTTTCGAGCGCTTCGGCTGCGCCTGGGAAGCTCTCGTCCCCGAGGAGGACGAGTATCCCAATGTCCCTGTAAAGCTCAAGAACAACAAAATTACCAACGCACTCAATATGGTGACGAATATGTACAGCCTGCCGGCCTACGGCAGTCTCGACCCGAACCCGCTCATGGCCCCGTTCTTCATCCTGTTCTATGGGCTGATGATGGCGGATATGGGCTACGGCATCATAATGATCCTTGCGGCGGTGATAGCAATGAAGAAGATGAAGCCGAGGGCAGGCTCGCTGTCGTTCTGCCAGCTGCTGCTCTACTGCGGCATCGCGACCTTTGTAATGGGTGCGATAACCGGCGGCTTCTTCGGTGACGCACTTGTGAAGATCGGCGCCATCCTTGGCAAGCCCGAGGGCTGGGGCGAACTCCCGAGTCTCTTCACCCCGCTCAACGATACCGTCTATGTCCTTGTCGGCTCGATGGTGCTCGGCCTTATCCACCTCAACACGGGTCTCGCCATCAGCTTTATCAAGAAGATAAAGCGCGGCCAGACAGCCGACGCGATCTGGGAAGAGGGCTCCCTGTGGGTCACTCTCGCCGGCATCATCCTCTATGTGCTGAAGATCGGCAATGTCTCCGGTATCCCGGTCGTGCTCATCCTCGGCGTGGTGATGATCTTCTACGGCGGCTCCCGCGGCTCCAAGGGCATTATCGGCAAACTCGGCAGCCTGTTCGGGACTCTTTACAATACCGCCACCGGCTGGTTCGGCGATATCCTATCCTACACCCGTATCATGGCTCTGATGCTCGCCGGCTCCGTCATCGCGACGGTGTTCAACACCATCGGCGCTATCGCCAACAGCTTCTGGCTCTTCATACCGATCTTCATCATCGGTCACGGCCTGAACTTCGCGCTGAACCTTCTCGGCTGCTATGTCCACGACCTGCGTCTCCAGTGCCTGGAGTACTTCGGTAAGTTCTATGAGGACGGCGGCCGCCCATTCGATCCGCTTACGGTAAAAACGAAATATTATAACGTAGCAGAATAAATTTAGGAGGAAAATAAAAATGGAATTTCTGTTTGCACATTCCGGTCTGGCAATAGGTCTTCTCGGCGCAGGTCTGGCTGCGTGCCTTGCAGGCGCGGGCTCCGGTCTCGGTACCGGCATCGCCGGTGAAGCGGGCGCAGGTCTCGTCACCGAGGATCCTTCCAAGTTCGGTAAGGTCATGATCCTTCAGGTCATCCCCGGCACCCAGGGCCTCTACGGTCTGGTCGTCTTCTTCGTCGCCATCATGCAGATGGGTCTGCTCAACGGCACTGCCGCCGACCTGAGCTTCGTCGACGGCTGCCGCTACTTCGCAGCCTGCATGCCCATCGGTATCGGCGGTCTCGTCACCGCTAAGGCACAGGGCAAGGTCGCTGCCGCTTCCGTCAGCCTGCTCGCAAAGAACCCCGACCACTGGGCAAAGGGTATGATCCTCTGCATCACCGTCGAGTTCTACGCCATTCTGTCCCTGCTTGCATCCATGATGATGCTTCTCTCCATCTGATGGGGATCGCTCTTAAAAATTCAAAAAGGCAGGACATACTATGAAAGGCACTGAAAAGATAATCGCACATATCCAGGCTGACGCCAAGGCACAGGCCGATGCGATACTGGCTCAGGCAGAGCAGCAGTGCGCAGAGATCCGCCGGGACTATGAGATAAAGGCAAAGGACGCATACGCCGAAAAGATCCGCCTCGGCGTCAAGTCGAATCAGGACAAGCTTGACAGCGTAGAGCGCCTGACCCGCATGGAGAGCAGGAAAGCTATCCTCGCTCTCAAGCAGGAGATGGTCTCCGCGGGCTTTGACAAGGCCGTGGAAGAGCTCCTCGCGCTGCCGCAGGAGAAGTACATTGCCCTGCTTGCGAAGCTTGCCTCTCAGGCATCCTCCACCGGCGATGAAGAGATCGTGCTCAACGCGCGCGATAAGGCCGAGATAGGCGCGGCGGTCGTCAAGGCCGCAAATGCCCTTCTCCCCGGCGGCAAGCTTACGCTTTCCGACGATACCGGCGACTTCAGGGGCGGGCTTATCCTCCGCCGCGGAAGCATCGAGGCCAACTGCACCGTCGAGCTTCTGGTAGAGCTGTGCCGCGGCGATATGTCCGCGCAGCTTGCCGGCGTTCTCTTTGAATAACGGCCCGGCCGTAAATCCCGAAACAGGGAGGGAAAAAATTGTCAAATAAAAAAGAAGCGTATCTCTGCACCTCCGCAATGCTTCGCGCGCGGGAGCCGAGGCTCCTCAGCAATGAGAAAGCGGAGCGTATGCTGGATGCCGCCGCCTTTGAGGACGCCGCAAAGCTCCTGACCGACTGCGGGTACCCCGACATGTCGGCAATGAGCGCGGGCGAAATTGAGGAGACTCTGGCGGAGCACCGCTCGGCAATTTTCGATGAGCTGGGTAAAATGGTGCCCGACAGCGCGCTTACGGATATCTTCAAGCTCAAGTACGATTACCACAACGCCAAGGCTATCATCAAGGGCGAGGCGATGGGTCAGGACGCAAAGCACCTGCTCAGCGACTCCGGGCGCATCCCGGGGCTGAAGCTGCTCGAGCTGTACAATGAAGAGAAGCGCATCATGCTGCCGGAGACGCTGGCAAACGCCATGGAGGAAGCCAAGGCGACGCTTGCCCGCACCGCGAATCCCCAGCTTGCCGACTTCGTGCTCGACAAGGCATACTTCACCGAGCTTCGCGCCGCTGTCGATAAGGTGGACAGCCCGTTCCTGCGCGGCTACGCCGCCCTGCTCATTGACAGCGCGAACCTCCGCAGCGCCGTGCGCACCCTGCGCATGGGCAAGGGGCAGGACTTTCTGCGCGAGGTCCTCATACCGGACGGCAACGTCGGCGCGGAGCGCGTCGCGAACGCCACGGATAAGGACAGCCTTGCTTCTCTCTATGCCCACAGCGCGCTTGAAAAGGCCGCCGTTCTCGGCGGTGAGGCGCTCTCCGGCGGCAGCATGACGGCCTTTGAGCTCGCCTGCGACAACGCCGTGAACGATTACCTCAAGGGTGCACGCCTCATCAGCTACGGCTGCGAGGTGCCGGTCGCCTATATGGCGGCGGTCGAGGGCGAGATAACCGCGATCAGAATGATCCTTACGGGTCGGCTTGCGGGTGTCCCCTCGCAGACCATCCGGGAAAGGCTGCGTGATCTGTATGTATAAAATAGCTGTCATCGGCGGCAGAGACACCGTCATGGGCTTCAAGGCTCTCGGCCTTGAGACATACCCCGCGGCGGACGGCGCGGAGGCAGGCAAGATCCTCAAGAGCCTCACCCGCGATAACGACGATTACGCCATCATCTACATTGAGGAAAACTTCGCCGCGCAGATCCAGGCGGAGATAGACAAATTCAAGGACAGCCCTACCCCGGCGATCATCCTGATCCCCGGCCGCGAGGGCTCCATAGGCCTCGGCCAGTCGGCTCTGAGAGCGGCGGTCGAGCGTGCCGTCGGCACGAATATTCTGGGAGACTGATCCTCCCCATATCAATCCGAAAACCGCGGCAGCAAGCTGCGCGGTTTGGAAAGGAACATGTAAATGAGCGGAACTATAACAAAGGTTTCCGGACCGCTTGTTGTGGCCGAGGGTCTGGCGGACGCCAACGTCTCCGACGTTGTGCGTGTCGGCTCTCAGCATCTGATAGGCGAGATCCTTAACATGACCGGCGACAAGGCCTCTATTCAGGTCTATGAGGAGACCTCCGGGCTCGGACCCGGTGCCGAGGTCATCACCACCGGTATGCCGCTGTCCGTCGAGCTTGGACCCGGCATGCTGGACAATATCTATGACGGTATCCAGCGCCCCCTGCCCGAGATGCGCAAGCTCTCCGGCGACTGCATCGCAAGAGGCATCGACGTTCCCGCACTCAACCGCGAGAAGAAGTGGGAGTTCGTCCCCGTCGCAAAGCCCGGCGATAAGGTGCGCGCGGGCGACGTGCTCGGCACCGTCCAGGAGACGAGCGCAATCCTGCATAAGATCATGGTCCCGAACGGCATCGCCGGCGAGGTCGTCAGCATCGAGAGCGGCGAGTTCACCGTTGAGCAGACCGTCGCCGTCGTCAAAGACGCGAAGGGCGCAGAGCATAAGCTCAATATGATCCAGCGCTGGCCTGTCCGTATCGCAAGACCCTATGAGAAGAAGTACGTCCCCAGCCGTCCCATGAACTCCGGCCAGCGTATCATCGATAAGCTCTTCCCGATCGCCAAGGGCGGCACGGCTGCCGTCCCCGGCCCCTTCGGTTCCGGCAAGACCGTCGTGCAGCACCAGCTCGCGAAGTGGTCTGACGTGGACATCGTCGTCTACATCGGCTGCGGCGAGCGCGGCAACGAGATGACCGACGTTCTTATGGAGTTCCCCGAGCTGAAAGACCCGCGCAACGGCGAGCCGCTGATGAAGCGTACCGTGCTTATCGCAAACACCTCCGATATGCCCGTTGCCGCGCGTGAAGCTTCTATCTACACCGGTATCACCATCGCCGAGTATTTCCGTGACATGGGCTACGACGTCGCCGTTCTGGCTGACTCCACCTCCCGCTGGGCAGAAGCTCTGCGTGAGATGTCCGGCCGTCTCGAAGAAATGCCCGGTGAAGAAGGCTACCCCGCCTACCTCGCCTCACGTCTGGCTCAGTTCTATGAGCGTGCCGGCGTTGTCGAGTGTCTGGGCGCGGACGAGCGTCAGGGCTCCGTCACCGCCATCGGCGCTGTTTCACCTCCGGGCGGCGATATTTCCGAGCCTGTCTCTCAGGCGACCATGCGTATAGTCAAGGTCTTCTGGGCGCTCGACTCCAGCCTTGCCTATGCAAGACACTTCCCCGCCATCAACTGGCTGACCTCCTACTCCCTGTATGTCGACACTCTCCGTCCCTGGTACACCGAGCAGTTCGGCGAAGCCTACATGCAGAACCGCGAGAAAGCCATGCACATCCTTCAGGAGGAGAGCGAGCTTCAGGAGATCGTCCGCCTCGTCGGACAGGATGCACTGTCCCCCAATGACCGCCTCACCATGGAGACCGCGAAGATGATCCGCGAGGACTTCCTCCAGCAGAACGCTTTCGTCGATGAGGACGCTTATTCCTCCTACGCAAAGCAGTTCCGCCTGCTGGATATGATCCTCAGCTATGATACTCTCTGCCGCAATGCGCTGACGCTCGGCGCTGACATGAACAGCCTGTTCGTCATCGAAGCGCGCGAGAAGATAGGCCGCGCAAAGATGGCCAATCAGGATACCTTTGAGGAGGATTATGCGGCGATCGCGGCCGAGATGAAGGCCGAGATAGACGCAGTTGTTGCCGGAGGTGAGGAAGCATGATTAAAGAGTATAAGACCATAAGAGAGATCGCCAGCCCACTGATGGTGGTCGACGGCGTTGAAGGCGTCACCTATGACGAGCTTGGCGAGCTTGAGCTTCCCAACGGTGAAGTCCGCCGCTGCAAGGTCCTTGAGGTCGAGGGCAATAAGGCAGTCGTTCAGCTGTTCGAGTCCGCGCAGGGCATCAACCTTGCCGAGACCAAGGTTCGCTTCCTCGGTCATCCGCAGCAGCTCGCCGTCAGCGAGGACATGCTCGGCCGCGTCTTCAACGGCATGGGTCAGCCGATCGACGGCGGCCCCGCCATTCTTGCCGAGGCGCACATGGACATAAACGGCCTGCCGATGAACCCGGCTTCCCGTGCCTACCCTGCCGAGTTTATCCAGACCGGCGTTTCCACGATCGACGGTCTGAACACCCTCGTCCGCGGCCAGAAGCTGCCGATATTCTCCGGCTCCGGTCTGCCGCACGCGGCTCTCGCCGCGCAGATCGCGCGTCAGGCAAAGGTTCTGGGCGATAACGAGACCTTCGCTGTCGTCTTCGCCGCAATAGGCATCACCTTTGAGGAGTCCGAGTACTTCATCGAGGACTTCCGCCGCACCGGCGCTATCGACCGCACCGTCGTTTTCTCGAACCTCGCGAACGACCCCGCCGTCGAGCGTATCGCGACCCCGCGTATGGCTCTGACCGCGGCCGAGTATCTCGCATTCGAGAAGGACATGCAGGTGCTCGTCATCCTTACCGATATCACCAACTATGCCGAGGCTCTGCGTGAGGTCTCCGCGGCAAAGAAAGAAGTCCCCGGCCGCCGCGGCTACCCCGGCTACCTGTACACCGACCTTGCCACCATGTATGAGCGCGCAGGCCGCCGTCAGGGCAAGAAAGGCTCGATCACCATGATCCCGATCCTCACTATGCCTGAGGACGACAAGACCCACCCCATCCCCGACCTTACCGGCTACATCACCGAGGGTCAGATCATCCTCAGCCGTGAGCTGCACCGCAAGGGCATCGTGCCCCCGGTCGATGTTCTGCCGTCCCTGAGCCGTCTGAAGGATAAGGGCATCGGCGTCGGCAAGACCCGTGAGGATCACGCCGGCACGATGAACCAGCTCTTCGCCGCATACTCCCGCGGCAAGGACGCCAAGGAGCTCATGACCATACTCGGCGAAGCCGCGCTGTCGGATGATGATAAGCTGTTCGCAAAGTTTGCCGACGAGTTTGAAAAGCGCTATGTCAGCCAGGGCAACAACACCAACCGCAGCATCGAGGAGACCCTCGACCTCGGCTGGGAGCTGCTGAGCCTGCTGCCGCGCCGCGAGCTCAAGCGTGTCAAGCCCGAGATGATCGACAAGTACATGCCCAAAAAGTAAGACCCCATATAACACAAATTAACTGATTTACGGAGGTGATACTTTTTGGCAGGTAAGACGATAACCCCGACCAGAATGGTGCTCAACCAGCTCAAGGGCAGGCTCAAGACCGCGCGCCGCGGCCATAAGCTGCTCAAGGACAAGCGCGATGAGCTGATGCGCCAGTTCATGGATGTGGTCAAGCTCAATAAGCAGCTGCGTACCCGCGTCGAGGAAGGGCTGACAGGAGCCTTTGCGTCCCTGCAGGTCGCAAGCTCTATCATGTCTCCCGAAATGCTGGAGCAGGCGCTGCTGTATCCGCGCCAGAGCGTCGAGCTCGGCATGGATTTCAAGAACATCATGAGCGTCAACGTCCCGGTGTACAGCTTCCATACCAAGAATAACGATCCCTCTGAGGTTTATCCCTACGGCTTTGCCCAGACCTCCGGCGAGTTGGATGACGCGCTGGAAAAGATGGCCAAGGTGTTTGAGGATATGCTGGAGCTGGCTCAGGTCGAAAAGACCATGCAGCTGCTCGCAGAGGAGATAGAAAAGACCCGCCGCCGCGTCAATGCCTTGGAGTACGTTATGATC
>CAVFGM010000132.1:0-2220 GCA_963621955.1 Bacteroidaceae bacterium | reverse complement strand
ATGTACATAAGAAAAAAGATCACGGCTGCTGCGCTGGCGGCTATCATGGCGCTGTCGCTTTCCTGCTGCGCAGCAGATGGGACGGGCACAGAGCAGCCGGCGGCGACACCGGGATCGACGCCGATAGTCGTACCGCCGCCCACTCCGTCGCCTACGCCGAAGCCCGTTTCGCCTGAGGTACAGGCGCTGATGGGACTGAACGCGCAGACTGTGGAGGAGAGAAACAGGCGCGAATACATGACCGGTCGGCTCGTGATACCGAGCGCGGCGGTGAATGTGGCGCTGTTCTCGGATGGCGAGGGAGAAGACGAGGCGCAGATACGGCAGGCGATATGTGACGCCGAGGACAGCGCCGCGATATATTCCGACGGCATAGGCATGGTCATTGCGGATCACAACAATCAGGCGTTTCAGCTCCTAAGCGAGGTGCAGCCGGGAGATCGGGCATATATCCTGCGCGGAGAGAGCATAACGACTCTCGAATGCGGGATAACATTTGACGGGCACAACGACGGCGATGGCGTGACGGACGCCGACGGCGTACCGGCGACGTTCTATGCGGAATATATCTGCTACACCTGCGGTACGGATTGGACAAATGTAAAGGTCGTCGGCTTCAATGTGATAGACGAGGATCTTTTTTGACGGAGGAGCGGTTATGATACTGTATTTCAGCGGGACGGGCAACAGCGAGTATATCGCTCGCAGGATCGCCAAGGCTACCGGAGACGAGGTGTTGTCTCTCAATGAGCGGATCAGAAACGGGAACACTGCTGCGGTCAGGGCGGAAAGACTCGTGTTCGTCACGCCGACCTACGGCTGGCGCATCCCGCGCCTTGTCGAGAAGTGGATAGACAAGACGGAGTTTTCCGGGGACAATGTGCCGGCGTGGTTCGTCATGAGCTGCGGCAGCGAAATAGGCGCTGCCGCAAAGTACAACGCACGCCTTTGCGAAAGAAAGGGCTTTGCGTATATGGGCACGGAGCAGGTCATCATGCCGGAAAACTATGTGGCCATGTTCGCCGTGCCGGAGCGCGACGAAGCGGTAAAGATCGTCACTGCGCGCACCGGGCAGATCGCGGACGCAGCGGAGCGCATCGCAGCCAGCGAGCCGTTCGATGTTTTGCCTGTGAGGCTTATTGACCTCATGTACAGCGACATCGCGAACCCCGTGTTTTATAAATGCTTTGTTAAAGACCGCAAGTTCTATGTCAAGGACAGCTGCATCGGCTGCGGCAAGTGCGCGCGTGAGTGCCCGACGCACAGCATCAGGCTTGAGAATGGCCGCCCCGTATGGGGAGGGCACTGCACGCACTGCATGGCCTGCATATGCGATTGCCCTGCGGCGGCGATAGAATACGGCAAAGCGAGCCTCGGCAAGCCGCGCTATCACTGCCCGATAGAGGCAGAATAAATAAAGCCTGTCGGCGGAGCTGAAGCTCGCCGACAGGCTTTGCTGTATTTATACCCCTGTCCCGTCAAAGGCGGGGATCATCTCGGCAGTGGCGGAATCGGGCTCCTGCCAGAAGCCGTCGAGATGGCGCACGGACATATAGTGGATGAGCGCGCTGTTCGTCTCGCTGTCGATGCGCCCGGATAGCTCCGGGAAGCGCTCAAGCCCCGGCATTGGAGTGTACTGGCTCATAAGAGAGAAGAGCACGCTGCCGCGAGGGAACTCGTCAGCGGCAAAGTCGATGACGTTCATTGCGTCCTCGCTTCTGCCGGGGAGGATAAGGTGACGTATAAGGACACCGGAGCGGAGCATACCGCTTCCATCCAAGATGTATGGCCCGGTCTGACGGTACATCTCCTTTATTGCGGCGCGCGCGGTCTGCGGGTAATCTTCCGCTGCGCTGTACCGCTTTGCAGCAGCGCTGTCCCAATATTTGAAATCGGGCATATATATCTGCACAAGCCCCGAGAGCTGGCGCAGCGTCTCGACGCTCTCATAGCCCGAGCTGTTCCAGACGACTGGGATGCCGAGATCGAGCCCGGAGAGCGCTTCGGCGATTGCAGGAGTGTAATGCGTACCGGTGACAAGGTCAATGCACGATACCCCCTCATCGCGCAGGCGCAGCATTATCTCGCGCAGGTGCGGGACGCTGACGCTCTGCCCGCCCTCACCGCGGCTTATTTCCCGGTTCTGGCAGAACACGCAGCGGAGATTGCAGCCGGTGAAGAATATCGCCCCGGCGCCGCCGCTGCCGCATATGCACGGCT
>CAVFGM010000131.1:11440-13548 GCA_963621955.1 Bacteroidaceae bacterium | reverse complement strand
ACTATGTCTTCTCTTATCCATTTTTCTTTTTGCGCAACTTATTGTACCTTATCAAACCGCCTCAAAGCCCAACGAAGTGGGTTTGAGGCGAAAAGGAGGAGCAGCGAAGTGAGCGCGAGATGACTTTTAATGCGAAGCATAAAAAGTCGTCGCAAGCGATACAAAGCTTGCGACGACGTGGTGCGGGTAACAGGGGTCGAACCTGCACGCCTCTCGGCACGAGAACCTAAATCTCGCATGTCTGCCAATTCCATCATACCCGCGGAATATTAAACTAAAAGCCTACTGCTTTCGCAATAGGCTTTTATGGAGCGGGCAACGAGGCTCGAACTCGCTACCTCCACCTTGGCAAGGTGGCGCTCTACCGGATGAGCTATGCCCGCATCAGCAACAAATGTATATTACCACATTTTTTCCCATTGTCAAGCACAAAGATCATTTTCGCAAACTTTTGTACACAAAGCACAAAAGTTCGTTCAGTTTTTCAGCGGACTGCCGCATAGTACGGCAGTCTTGTTACTTATGATACCTTGAGCCTTCATTTATCTTGAAGCCGCGGTAGAGCTGCTCTATCAGCATCACGCGGGCGAGATGGTGCGGAAAGGTCATCTGCGACATGCTGAGCTTCATATCCGCCCTGCTCTTGACCTTATCCGAAAGCCCGAACGAGCCGCCAATCACAAAGCACAGCTTCGGTTTGCCGGAATTCTCGCGCTCCGCGATGAGCTTTGCCATGCCCTCGCTCGGCATCTGCCTGCCCTCGACGCACATCGCCGTGACAAAAGCATCCGCCGGGATGACCTTGAGGATATCCTGCGCTTCCCTGTCAAGCGCGGCGGATATCTCCGCGCTCGACGGATTATCGCCCAGCCGCTGCTCTGTGAGCTCCGTCAGCTCGAAGCGGCAGAGCGTGCGCAGACGCTTTTCGTACTCGGCAAAGGCATCGATATAAAACTTTTCCCGCATCCTGCCGACGCAGATAAATTTCACAAAAAGCACGGCTGTGTCTCCCCTATTTCAAAGCTCATAAATCCGCTGCTCGGCGCGCAGTAAAGCTCCGCGCGCGTACCGTCAAGCGCGGCGCGGGACTCAGACAGCGCTGTCTCAGGCGTGTTGTTCTCCTTGCTGAGGTGGCCGAGGATGATGCGCGTCGTCCCGTTTTCCGTGAGATGCCTTGCGAGCGCAGCGCAGTCCTTATTTGAAAGATGGCCGCGGTCGGACAGGATGCGCCGCTTGAGGTACACAGGATACGGCCCGTAGCTGAGCATATCGATATCGTGGTTCGACTCGATAAGCACAGTCTCCGCGCCGGTAAGACCGTCAAGCACCTCGTCGGTCACGTGCCCCATGTCCGTTGCAATGGCGAAGCTGCCGGTTCCGCTGAAGCGGTAGCCGACGCTCTCATCCGTATCGTGCGGGGTGTGGAACGCGCGCACGCAGAGCGAGCCGAGCTCAAACACCGTGCCGACCTCTATTATATTCAGGCTCCCGTCAATATCCGGGAGCATCCCGCGCATGCGGTTTGCGACCGTGTGCGGAGCGTACACAGGTAGATGGTGATGCTTCAGCAGCATTTTCAGCCCCGAAATATGATCGGAGTGCTCATGCGTGATGAGCACTCCGGTAATATCACTCATTGCAATGCCCGCTTCGCTCAGCGATGCTTCTATCCTGCGCATGGATATCCCCGCGTCGACCAGCACATGCGTGCTCCCGTCCGAGAGCAGCAGGCAGTTGCCGCCGGAACCGCTGGCAAAAATGCATATTCTCATCAGACTACCGAAATTATCTTCTCCGAATCGTCATTGTCCGGGAAATCAACGATCTTGATATCCGCACCCAGTGCGTTGAGCTTGCCGACAAAGTCCTCATAGCCGCGCTCGATATAATGGATATCCTCCACGATCGTGGTACCGACAGCGCACATACCGGCGATGACCATCGCCGCGCCCGCACGCAGGTCACAGGCCTGAACCAGAGCGCCGGTCAGTCTCCTGCCTCCCTCGATGACGGCGACTCTGCCGTCGACCTGAACCTCTGCGCCCATTTTGCGCAGCTCGTTCATGTACTTGAAGCGGTTATCGTACACGCCCTCGGTGATGACCGAG
>CAVFGM010000131.1:4829-11430 GCA_963621955.1 Bacteroidaceae bacterium | reverse complement strand
CCGTTTGCAAGGCACAGGAGCGTACCCATAGGCGGCTGCATATCCGTCGGGAAGCCGGGGTACGGCAGCGTCTTGACGTTCACGCGGCGGAGCGTGCTTGCGCCCTTGACGAGCACAGAGTCTTCATATTCCTGAACGATCGTCCCGGTCTCCCTGAGCTTTGCGCTGATGCACTCAAGGTGGCGGGGAATGACGTTCTTCACAAGGACCTCACCGCCGGTGGCCGCTGCGGCGACCATATATGTTCCGGCTTCGATCTGATCCGGGATGATAGCGTAGCTGCCGCCGTGGAGCTTATCGACACCGTTTATCTTGACGGTGTCAGTGCCCGCGCCGCGGATATCCGCGCCCATGGAGTTGAGGAAGTTTGCAAGATCAACAATGTGCGGCTCGCGCGCGGCGTTCTCGATTATCGTCCTGCCCTGGGCAAGTGCCGCGGCAATGATGATATTCATCGTTGCGCCGACGGAGACCTTGTCCAGATAAATACGTGCGCCGTGGAGTCTCCCGTCCCTCGCGTCGGCGTAGACGAAGCCGTTCTTAACGTCAACGTCAGCGCCAAGGGCGGTCATGCCTTTGATATGCTGGTCTATGGGGCGCACGCCAAAGTTGCAGCCGCCTGGCATGGTGGTCTTTGCGCTGCCGAAGCGGCCGAGCATTGCACCGATGAGATAATACGACGCCCTGATCTTGCGCATCAGGTCAAAGGGAGCGTCCTTATAGGTCGCATTCCGTGAGTCTATCTCTATCGTGGATTTATTGATATAGCGGATCTTTGCGCCAAGCTCCTTGAGGATGGTGAGGAGCATATCCGTATCGCTTATCTGCGGGATATTCTCTATACAGCAGACGCCGTCAACCATCAGAGCTGCCGGGATTATAGCCACTGCCGCGTTCTTTGCGCCGCTTATTTCGACCTCGCCGTGCAGCGTTGTAGCTCCGTTAATAACATACTTTTCCAATATATGCACCTTCCGATACTGTCGGATGCGACCTGTATACAGGCCGACCGATTTTAGATTTTACCACAAAAGTCCTGCAATATCAACATTTATATTTATCTGCCGGTTTTACTTCAGGTATTTTGCTGCCTTGAGAATGGCGATAACGGTCTTTGCATCCTCTATTTCGCCGTCCGCGACCATCTGAGTCAGCGTATCGAAGCTGTACTTTTCGACGTTCAGAAACTCGCCCTCATCCGGGTGGCTCTTGCCGGCGTGGAGCCCGCGCGCGAGGTAGACATGGATGATCTCGGTCGAGAAGCCGGGAGAGGTATAGCAGCAGCCGAGGTCTATAAGCTCGTCAGCAGAGAAGCCCGTCTCCTCCGAAAGCTCACGCACTGCGCAGCTGAGGTGCTCCTCGCCGTATTCAAGCTTGCCGGCCGGGGTCTCCAGCAGGGTCTTGCCTGCCGGGTAACGGTACTGGCGCACCATGTAGCACATCCCGTCGTTATCGACCGGGAGCACCGTGACACCGCCGGGGTGCTTCACGACCTCGCGCTTCGCAAGCTTCCCGTCGCAGAGCTCTGCCCTGTCAAGATATACGTCGACGATGACGCCTTTATATTTAAGCTCACTGCTTACCTGCTTTTCTATCAGTTCCATATGTATATCTCCATATCCGATAAATAATCTGATTTACATAATCCTCAGAAAGTATATCACACTGTGCCGCGGATTTCCATAATTTTTGCATGGAAAATCATTTTTTGTTTAAGTATCATACTAATCAGCCCCTGAGATTGGCGAAAATGCAGAATTGATTCAATAAACGGAGATGATTGATTACAGCATGGTAACAGAATTTGTATCATCAGACGGCGTGGCTATATCACTTGCCGACGGAGAAGCCGGGGATATCCGCGGCTTGGTGCGCCTGTGTCTGCGCTCCGCCGGGCTGCGTCCGTGGGGCGACATGGAGGCGGAGCTTTTTGAGTCCGGCAGCGGGTGCCTGCTGCTCGCGCGCCCCCGTCCCCCGCAGCAGCGGCGCGGTACATACCGGCGGCACACCAGACATTGATGCTGTCTTTAACAAAATGTTCTTTTATTTTCCGGTGTCCTGTGCTATAATATTCCAGCAAACAGACAGGCGTATGTGCATGGAAAGGAAGTGAGCGCTTTGCCGAAGCAAACCGGGATAAAGGAAATCAGCAAAAACCGGAAGGCTTTCCATGAATACTTCGTGCTGGAGCGCTTCGAGGCCGGCATCGAGCTGGCCGGTACTGAGGTCAAGTCGATCCGGGCGTGTCAGGTAAACCTCAAGGATTCTTTCTGCACCATCAAGGACGGCGAGCTTTTCGTCCGCGGGATGCACATAAGCCCCTATGAGCACGGCAACATTTTCAACAAAGACCCGGTCCGGCCGCGCAGGCTGCTGATGCACAAGCGAGAGATACTCAAGCTTCAGGCGCGCGTGATGCAGGACGGCGTCGCGCTCATTCCGCTGTCGCTGTATTTCAAGGACAGCCGCGTCAAGGTGGAGCTCGGCCTGTGCAAGGGCAAAAAGCTGCACGACAAGCGCGACAGCGAGGCCGACCGCGAATCCAAGCGCGATATCGACAGAGCAATGAAAGAGAGGAATTACTCATGAGCAATCCCATAGTCACCTTTGAAATGGAAGACGGCGCAGTCATGAAGGCTGAGCTTTATCCCGAGGTCGCTCCCAACACCGTCAACAACTTCATCTCCCTTGTGAAGAGCGGCTTCTATGACGGGCTTATTTTCCACCGCGTCATCCCCGGCTTTATGATCCAGGGCGGCGACCCCAAGGGCGTCGGCTCCGGCGGCCCCGGCTACTGCATCCGCGGCGAGTTCAAGGCAAACGGCTTTGACAATTCTCTGCTCCACAGCCGCGGCGTGCTCTCCATGGCGCGCACCATGGCTCCCAATTCTGCGGGCAGCCAGTTCTTCATCATGCATGAGGACGCTCCGCATCTTGACGGCCAGTACGCAGCCTTCGGCAAGGTCATTGAGGGCATTGAGGAGGTCGACAAGATCTGCTCCGTCCGTACCGACTACAATGACAAGCCGCGCATCCCTCAGGTCATGAAGAAGGTCACGGTCGACACTCTCGGCGTCGATTATCCCGAACCGGTAAAAGAATAATCCACCTGCCCTACCCTACTTTTTTACGTTCTTAACAGAATTGAAGCGTTTGCTTCAATTCTGAAAGGAGCCCGAACTCAACCGGTCGATTTGGTTTTGCTTCGCGATACCAAATGACCCTTTGAGTTCGGGCGACGCGGGGATGTAACGGTTTCGACGGGGGTGCGGAGGCAGGAATAGCGGGCGGATGCGCCTACCATCCTTAAAATGGGCAACCTTTATAAATTAAAGAACAACGACAACGAAGTTCTTCTCGCTGCTTAATTAGCGAGCGTTCCCTCCGGGAGGACCACGGCCCGGAACGGAGCGTCGACAAGTGGTGCACGTGCGTGCGCAAAGCTTTGAGCGCACCATGAACAATGAAGCTACTGAGCTTTCGAGGGTGACGGCTCCCGCGGAAGCAAGGGAATGCAAATAACCGTCTGCGCCCGGAGAAGTTCCTGTTAAAGTGCTTTCGGACGCGGGTTCAACTCCCGCCATCTCCACCATTACAATCTAATCCGAACATTTTTGTAACGCTTGATGTATTCGGGTTAGTCGTTCAGATTGAACGCTAAAGAAATAACCCCGCTTTCCTGTAAGGGAAGGCGGGGTTATTCTCTTTTTCTGTTCATAGCTGCGCGGATAGCAAGCGCCGCCATGCAGTAATTTGTTATTGCTTCGTTCTTTTGCCTGTAAAGCTCCGACAGGCTCAATCCGTACATTGCTTGCAGTTTTGCCCGATGGCCTGCATAGCGGCAATGGCGATCTATGAAGAACTGCCGCAATATTTCTTGTTCCTGTTGTGGCAACGTATTCAAAGCGGCGGCGATAAATGCGGCGCGTTGCCGTTCCGCCGCGTCCGCGCTTTCTTCCAGCGCTCTAAAGCCTTCAAGCTCTGCTATTGCCGCTTCTCGCATTTTCTCAAAGTCCATTTTCAAGCCCTCGCAATTCCTCCGCCGCCCGCTCGATCCACTCTTCCCAATTTTCCGCCGCTATAACAACGTTCAACGGCGTGGGTGAGCGGCTGAAAACGTCCTGCGGATCGTCCGGAAAGTGCGCATAATGTAGCGCCTTCAATGTTTCGTCCCGCCGAAGTTTCAGCATTGCAGCATTTTCAATTCGTGCAACCTCGTTTTCGTCCTTGAAGCGCCCGCCGAAAGCAAGCGCTCGTTTCGTGTAATCGTCAAAATATAGCCGCCGGATTACAAATGCTTCCCGCTCCGGCAGGCGATCGACCGCCGCGCGGACAATTTCGCACAGTTCTTTTTTCTCTATGCGTTCGTCGAACTCTTCCGCGCTTTCGCCCTCTATCAAGTCGCCCGCTTCCGTCCCGCTCCCGTCCTTGTCGTTCTCAATAATTGCATTGAGAGAGGAACACGGCTGCGGAAATATGCGCTTGTCGCCCTCTCGGACATTGCCGAACATGGCGTATACCTGTTTTTTGTACTTGAAGTTTATGTAGCTTGTAAGTGCAAAGCCTTTTTCCGGATCGAAGGCGGATATAGCTTCAACCAGCGCCAAATATCCGCATTGCATAAAATCGTCGAGGTCAACAAATGCGTTTTGCTCAATGATTGAACGGTATTTCACCGCCAAGTAGTAAATATGCCGCCTGTTCTGCGCCCAAAGCAGCGCGAAGGCCTCTTCATTACCCGCCTTCGCTCGCGCCGCTAATTCCTCGTTGCACCATAGCTTTCCCATAAGCTCATACGCTCGCCGCGTCCGGCTCTATAACTTCTATATCTTGATCGTTCGACAGCTTGCAATAAAGGCTAATATCATCGGTATAGCCTTCGTAGTTGTCTATGCGTTTAATGTCGTAGAATTTGCCGCCGTACTCCACAAGCATTTCCGTTGTTACGTCGGTTCTATGATTAACCGTGAAAACAACTTCTTCCGCCGCGTTCACCATTGCGGAAGCGTAGAACTCACTTCCGGACAACTGCCGATAGTAAGCCCACAACTTCCCGCTATGGATCGGTCGCCACTCTTCCGTGCTGAACCCGTGTTCGTTTGTCGTGCTTGTAAAAGCAATAATGCGGATTTTCTTATCTTTCAGCTTCATTCCTGCCGCTCCCTCCGTTATAGTGTCCGTATATATTCTTCGTATTTCTCCGTTAAACCTACATAAGCGTCAAGCAGGCTTGCCATGCCGTCTATGCGCTGCTTTGCGGCTTGATTTTTGACCGGAACAATATTGCCGTTTACGTCGGTTTTAACGCCTGTGTTTGTCAAGCACCATTTCAAGATTGGGTGATTGTTGTAAACAATCCGCTTTGCCTGCAAGTCCGCGCCCATGTTCTGCATAGGAAGTGAAAGCGTTTTTGCGCCCTGTATGCAAGGGATCATATTAAACCCGCTCGCCTTCATTTCCTCAACCCAATAGCGGGCGCTCCATGCGTCATAGTAAACCCAAGCGGGAACGATCTTGTATTCCGCCGCCATTTCCAAAAACCACGCCGTTACGTCCTTGTAATTGATCGTGTTTCCGGCGCAAGGGCGCAATAGTCCGCGATCCCGCCACTTGTCATAGGGTATCTTTTCTTCCGCCACGCGGCGTTCTAACGTTTCTTCCGGTATCCAGTACATTTGCGTAACGCACCGTTTCCCCGTGTCCTTGTCGATCATCAAGAGCGTTGCACACGTCAGATCAAGCGTTTTCGACAGGTCAGCGCCGCCGATCGCAAACTTATTCTTGAAGCGGGCAAGATCGAACGTTTCCGCGTTGTCGATGTCCTCATAGGTCAGCCACGCCGTGCTTAACGTGTCCTTGATATTGAAATCCTTTACCAGCAGGCCGCGCAATTCGTTGGGGTTATTCTGTGCGCGGGCAACCTTTGTTTGAAGATCATCTATTTTTTTGATCGTGCCTAACGCGGGGTTTGCCTTCTGCCATGCCTCCGGCTGCGTCCATTCCTCGCGGCTGTCAAGCTCATAGAGGATCGGAAGAAACGTATCATCTTTGAAAACACCGTCAACGATATTGCAGGCCGTCGCATACATTTCGTCAAAGATGTTTTCGCGGATCGTTCCCGCCGTCGTTATCATAATCAATAGCGGCTGGCGGCGGGCGCTCTGCGATTGCTTCATAACCTCGTATAAATTGCGGTCTTTAATGCCGTGCAATTCGTCGATCACGACGCAATGAGAGTTGAGGCCGTCCATGCTGCCGCTATCCTTGCTCAATGCCTCCATTTTTGAAAACGTGTTTGCAAAGTATAGATCGCCCTTGCGCTTGCGTACAAGCTCGCGCAACTGCGGGCTTTGCTTAATCATGTTATAGGCCTCTTCAAAGATAAGCCGCGCTTGATCCCGCTTTGTGGCAACGCAATAGATTTCCGCTCCAGCTTCACGGTCAGCGATCATCATATAAAGCGCAATGCCCGCCAGCATGGTACTTTTGCCATTCTTTCGGGCAACGTGGAACATTGCTTCGCGGTACTGCCGCAAGCCCGTTTCTCTATCGACGAACCCGAACAGCGCGGATATAAAAGCCTTTTGGAATAATTCAAGCG
>CAVFGM010000131.1:722-4819 GCA_963621955.1 Bacteroidaceae bacterium | reverse complement strand
ATTCAAGCGTTACGGGCTTGCCTGCCCATTCGCCCTTTGAATGCTTGCAGAAGCGTTCTATAAACTCAATCGGGCGCAAGGCCTTCTTTTCGTCAAAGATGTACCGTGCGCCCGCTTCCGGCGCTTCGATCCGCCGCGCCAGCTCTTCATAAACCTTCCGAACCCTGCGCGAAACAACGTATTTACCGCCTTTAATCGCCCTCCAATATTCAAGAATGTAATTCAAGGTTTATCCCTGCTTTGTGATGAAGTCCAGCACTTCATTTTTCTTCTTGCTGTCAACCTCCGGCGGCGGTAATAGGTCGGTAAGCTGCTTATAGAGAAGGCTGTAACGCTGGATCGTCGTATTATAAGACTTCAAAGCGGGGCTTTCCCGCAAGAACTCTTGTTTACCCTGCTTGAAGTGGTCAACTGTGCCGTTTTCCTTGATCTTTTCGCGCAAATCTGCAAGGGTTTCCGCCACGAAAGATATTTCAACAATGAGCTTTTCGGCTATGTCTTTACGATCCGCCGGAACAAGTTTCAATATCTTTTTAAGTTTGCGCACGTCCTTCAATCTCTCATTATCTCTATCGTTTGTCATGGCAAATCACCCCGTTTCAATACTACCCGTTCGGGCTTTTGCCCTCCCCTCATATGTGCGCCCGTGGAGAGGAAAAGACAGGTTGCCCCCTGTCGGTGCGTTTTCCCCCTCTAAAAAATTTTAGTGGGGGGTATTTCGTCGCTGCGTCGTGAAGCGTTGTACTTCTCGAACCATTCCGCCGCCAGCTTTTCATTTAGCTTCCTGTTGTGCGCTCTGCTTTCGTCGCTTTGAATGCGTCGTATGCACTCTTCAAGCGTTGTCGGCATTAAAACAACCTCCGCTCGCAATTCGTCGGCAACGGCTTTCATTTCCCGCGCGTCTGCGATCGTTGTTATTACGAAGGCGCGTTCCCATCGACCGCGCCGCGCCTGTATGATCTGATACAGCAATTCCCGAACCTCCAGCGCAACGGACAGGATCGGCGCATGGTTCAAATGTACGTTGCCCGTTTCACCGTTCAGCGCTGCGCACAGATAATCAAGATCGACAACTAAATCATTGCCGCTTTTATGCTGCGCAACGTATGTTGTTTTCCCGCTCGCCGGACTGCCACACACAAGAAAAACATTCGCTTGCTTTATTACGTTGCCTTCATCATCGAAGGCAATACCATTCAGCCGCGCCGCCTGCCCCCGTGCCTTCATATCCTGCGAATGTTCTTCCGCATGGCACTTCTCGCAAACAGCTTTCAGATTGTCCCAATTCAACGTTATATCCGGATCGTTGACGTTCCACGGCTTGATATAGCGGATATGGTGGACTACGGAAGCCGCCCCGCCGCAACGTTCGCAAATATAGTGCTGGCTTTGTAAATAAGCCTCGCGCGTCTTGCGCCACTCCTTGCTGTCATAGAACGGCCTCGCGTAGTCCTTCGCCATACCCTTAACCCCTTTCCGCTTTCAGTTGAAGCGTTTTCAAAAGGCTATCAATAGTCCGCTGTATCTTGTCAGCGTCTACCCGCTCCGCGTGATACCAAAGCGTAAGAATGAACTTTCCTGCTGTGTCTGCTAACGGATCGGTTTTCTGTGCCTCCGCCGGAATGCCCGTGCAAAGCTCGATATAGTCCGGAATAGCCGCAAGCAATCCCGTTATAATATCGTCGTTGTCGGTGTTATCCAGCCGTAACGCTTCGCGGGCTTGCTCTAACGTAAGCATTGCACCCGCTCCCGATTAAGTCGCCGAACGTGTCAGCTTGATAAAGGCCTCTTCCACAATGGGCTTGCAATCGGCAACCGCCATAGCGCGGTAATCAATGCGCCCGCTCTTGAAGCTGCTTTCGCGGGAAGCCTCGATCGTGATACCCTCCGGCAGATTGTAGCCCATGTAGTTGAAGTTACCGAACAGGATGGTTTCCGCCGGAAGGTAATCATCAACAACGACAGGGAAGCCAAGAATTTTTCCGATCCCCTCGGCCTTCGGATCGGCAATGAAGATCGGTCGCCCGTTGCTGTCCACCATGCTGTAAAACAGGTTGTACAGCGCGGCGTTGTTCATTGCCCAGCAAGCGCCGGAAGCGTACCCGCGTTTCAGCGCGGCAACGACCTTCACAACATCGGCATATTTCAGCCCGTTTGTTTTGTGGAAGGTAAGGGCGTTTGTATCGCCCCAAGTAATGCCGTTCAGAACGCCCGTACCCTGCGAAGAACCCGTACCGTTTACAAGGCCGTCCGCAATGCAGGCCATCACGCAATTAGTAAGCTCTTCCACAAGGTAGCTTTCAAATGCGGCAATGCTCATGCTCTGCACTTTGACGCTGATAGAAAGCACCTTCATAATTTCGTAGCCGTCGAAAGAAACGGTTGCGACGCTGGGCGCTGCGCTGTCAACCGCCGCGCCCTCGGTGTGCCAGCTTGCAGCGGCGGCGGGAGTGCCGACAGGGATAGCGATTTTAGAAGGCACATTGAAGGAACGGCAAACGCTCATAATGCCGCCCATCGTGCGGGCTTTGCTGATAACCTCGTTCAGCGTCTGCGTGGGGAGAACCGCCGCGACGTTACCGGAAGTGCCGTAAGCGTCCGCCCGCTGCTCGGTCATGGCGCGATTGAAGGCCGCTTCCTCAAAGCTGTTCAGCTTGCGCCCCAGCAGGCGTTTCATAAACGCGCTGCGGTATTCGGCGCTGTTGAATACGTCGCCTTCGGTAGCCTCATAGCTTGCGCGGCGCTCGAAGGTCATACCCGCGCCCGCCACGGGGTTAAAACTGTTCTGCTGCCCGCCTGCGGCGCGGCTCTGTACATTCTGCTTCGCCTGCGAAAGTCCTTCAAGCTCAATATTGAGCGCGTCCACGTCGGCGGTTGCGTCGGTGGCAACAATGTTCTTGATCTCTGCCGCTCTGCGCTCGATTTCCTCTAGCGTAGAAGTGCGATAATGGTTGAAAGCCTCTGCAATAGTTTTGAATTTCATTTTGTATTCCTCCGTTTGATTGAAATAATGGCGTTTGCCGTTTCTGTGATCTGCTTTGCGAAGGCAAGGTTTTCACTTCGCGCCGCTTTGGGGTTGTTGCTGCCCTCGTAGCCGGAAGCAATTTTCTTCTGCTCCCGCTCCAAGATGTCAATTTGCCTGTAAAGCACTTCTGTAAGCGATTTACGCGGCTTGTCCTGTGCGGCCTCCGCCGCCTCGGTCTGCTCCCGCTCCGGCTCGGCGGGCTTTTCGATATGGATTTCAATTTCTGTTGTATTCCCGTCCTGCTTGACAATGGCGGGCTTTACAACAATGCCGTTTTCGTCTGCCATAGCGTTATACCTCTTTCAGCAGAATTGAATTTGCCTTGATAATGGCTTTCGCCCTCTCCGCCGCCGTAGAAGTCCATGCGTTAATAGCGGATCGCGCTTCAACGCTGGTCTGCGGATAAGCAGGGAACGGAACGACGCTGATTTCATACACTTTTTCAATCTTTGTGATCGTGCGTGTATTTGTCGCCGCGTCGTAGCTGTCGCCGCCCTCCGGCACTTTGAAGGCGAAGGACATTCCGGAAAGATCGCCGCGCTGTACTGCCGTATAAACGCTTCGCGCTTCCTCGGTGTCCGGTAATTCTGCAACCATGCTTAACCCTGCCGCGTCAAGCGTCAGTTGCATTGTTTTGGGCGTTCTCGCAAGCGGTACTTTGTTCAAGTCGTGATTGTAAAACAATCTCGCGTCTGACAAGTCCGCATGATCCAGCGCCCCCGCTCGGATAATTTCAATAAACGCGCCTGCCGGATCGTTTATCGTGGTTGGCTGGTCGTAAACAATCGGCCTACCCTCTAATTTAAGAACCTTCGCCGCGCCTGCCGCCGCCGCGTCCGCTCTTATTTCGCATACTCTAATTTCCTTCATGTCTGCGTTCCTCCGTTCTCTCCGTTGTTGCCGTCCGCTCCCGCTCCAGTATCACCGTTCAGCGCTGCGGGCGCTTTTGCCTTTGCAAGCTGGTATTCCTCCGCCTTGTCCGCGTCAACGTAATTCAGCGATTGAATGCGGCGAGCTCCGCCGGAAACGCTCGGAAGGTTCAGAATTTCTAACGCTTGATTGACCGTAAGCA
>CAVFGM010000131.1:0-712 GCA_963621955.1 Bacteroidaceae bacterium | reverse complement strand
CCGTAAGCAAGCCCATAGGCATAATTTCACGGATCAAGTTTACTTTCGTCGCGTTGCTGGTGAATTGAAGCCGCCCGCTCTCAAACAGAATAGAATTGCCGAAGGCTCTTTCCCGATCGTTGAACAGTTTGCGCGTAAATTCAAGGCTTAATTGCAGCGCCAGCGGCTCAATGACGCTTTCATAGAACGCCGCCCATTGGTTTTCGTCGTAGCTGCTGTTTACGATCGCTTCCGAAACGCCTAAATAGTCGTAAATCTTCGTTTTTACGGCCTGCATTTGCTTTTCGTCAATCGCATACGGCTTGTTGTCGATCGGGATATACTCGGCGGCGCTGTCAAGGACAGCAATACCACCGTTGTTGTTGATGTTCAAATAGTCCTGTATGAAGTTTTCGCGCATTTCCTTCAAGATGTCGGCATTCGCAAGCTGTGTGCGTTTCAGAATGCCGCGAATGCTCGCGCCTGTCTTGATCGCGGAAACAATGCCTTCATTCTGCGCGTGGGCAAGCTGCAACGCGGGGGAAAGTGCGTCGTTCGGATCGCCTAAAATATCGTTCCCGTTGAAATTGCGGCGAAGGTGGACAATATCCGCATACGGTAAAATGACTTCACGCCCGCCAGAAAAGATGAAGCGCACATATAGCGCCCCGCCCGTGTCGCTCAAAAACTCCGCATGAACCGGATTGAGCGGGAACACGGCTGCGCATTGCCC
>CAVFGM010000130.1:0-5858 GCA_963621955.1 Bacteroidaceae bacterium | reverse complement strand
CGCCGCGTTTTGCACCGGTGAAAGAGCCGTCATCATAACCCATAAGCTCGCTGTCGATAAGCTCCTTCGGTATCGCGGCACAGTTGACAGGGATAAACGGAGCGCTGCTGCGGGGACTTGCGGAATGTATGGACTGCGCGAACAGTTCCTTTCCGGTCCCGCTTTCGCCGGTTATAAGAACGTTGCTCAAACTGCCCGCGGCACGCTGGGCAAGCGCGATGGCCTTGACAAAGCGCGGCGACTGACCGATCAGGCTGCGGAAGGAATAGTGGCTGCGGGTAGTGCTGTTTGCGGTGCCGTAGGACATGTTCGGGACAAAGCAGAGCCTGTAGCCATAGCCGCTTATCCCCTGAACAAAAACCGTGTAGAGCCGATCGACCCCGAGCGCATTTTCGAGAGGGAGCACAAAGTTCGAGATGCTGCCGGGCTTATGGCGGAACTTGGGACAGTCATACAGAGCGGGCATGAATGAACTGAGCGGTTCGAGATCGATCTCCATGTGCGAATTGCCGAATTCCTTTTGAAAGAGCTCGTTGGTGAAGAGCACATTAAGGTCCTCGTCAAGAAGCATGAAGATGTCATTGGAAAATTTGGAAATGCGCTCAAGGAAGTTGATGCGCTTGGCGGCATACGGATAAATAAAGTCTATATTGGCGGACATATCCTCCGCCTCAAGAAGAAAATTAATGGAGCTGTCTACTGTGTCGTTCCACTTATCCAAAGGAATAAATATCAGATTTACGGCACGCCAGCGCCTCCCGGATTTGGCCATATAACGCGCATAGCACGCGTATTCGGAAAAAATATCCATATAATTTTCATGGCCGACACGCCTGAAAGTCTCGAAAGGAAAGCTGAGAGCCATGTTTGCAACAAAGACACCAGTGTTTTCCTGCTTGAAGTTGGTGCCGGTACGCACGCCGTTGGCCTTCAGTGCATTGAGCGTGTCGGGAGAGCCGCCCTTGTTATATGCAGTGAGCATATCGTCAAGGTAAAAGATCGCTCCGCCGAAGCTTTTGATCAGCTTCTCCCTGCTGGAGTAATAATCAATAAGATACCGCAGGTGCCTTCTGTGTAGTTCATCGATCCTGTTGAAGACTTCAAAATCACGCTGGCTGTCAGTAAGGACAGCGGTTTTGTCAAGCCCGAGCTCATGTGACCTGCGCCATTCCGAAGCAAGCGCTTTCAGATCGGATGGTATCTCCGCATCCGGGGCATTTACGACCAGATTTTTATACCTTGCCAAACGCTCCTGAGAATCAATTAAGTTCCTATCGTCCATACGCAAGTACCTTTTCTGACAAATAATGTATATTTATTATACAGCAATGCGAAAAAACTGTCAATCAGAACGCACTATATTGTGATTATCCACAAATGAACCTGCAAATACGGAATATAAAATAAGCACAACGCATATTTGACTAATTTGTATCAAAATCGTACAAGACGCGGTGTACAGAAATTATACAAATGAACAATAGACGGACAGTTATTTAACAAACACATGCGGCACCGGCAAAGTGTTACGTGAATATCAATTGTGCATATCGAACAGAAATGGCGCTGTAAAAGAAAAACGATATGACATATTGCAATAATTTTCGACTTTTTTATTGCGCACTGCGTAGTTGGCCGGAAGTTTGCTTATACATAAAGCGAAACGACTTACATCGGCGAAGCGACTCATGTGTGCAAAGGAGAGATAAACTGTATGGCTGATGAAAAGATTGAAGTAATAATCGTCGGAGGCGGAATAGCCGGGCTGACGGCGGCAAACGTACTTGCGCGCGAAGGCGCAGAGGTTCTTCTGATAGAACGCGGTACGTATTGCGGAGCAAAAAATGTGACCGGAGGAAAGCTTTACTCGGATACGCTTGAGAAAGTTTTTGAAGGATTCGCACAGAATGCCCCCGTAGAGCGTTTGCTCACCAGGGAAGAAGTATATGCGATGTCCCCGGAGGCATCCGAGAGGATCGATGTAGGCGGCATTGCCGCTCCGGAATCGGGCTCGAAAGCTTATTCCGTGCTCAGAGCGAAGCTTGATATGTGGCTTGCCGAGCAGGCGGAGAACGAAGGCGCAATGCTTGTGCAGAACATTGTTGTGACAGATCTTGTCGTTGAGGACGGCAGAGTATGTTCCCGCCTGTTATGCCCGACCCCGGCGTCATAGTCGACGAGGGCAGCGCGGAAGCGAACGCGGCAAAGCTGCTCGAGATAATGAAGGGCTGAGGAGGTGCAGAGAATGGATAAGAGCAATTACAAGAATATGTGGGTACACGTCGAGCATGACGGAGAGAAGATACACCCCGTTACGCTTGAGCTGTGCTGCGAGATAAGAAAGCTCTGCGACCAGTCCGGTGACAGGCTCATTGCCGTGAGCGCAGGAGAGCTGCCGGAGTCGGAGCTGGACAAGCTGCGTGACTGCGGAGCCGACGGCGTCATCATCGCGACGGGCAAGGGCTATGCCCGCTACAGCACCGAGGCCTATTCCGACCTCTATGTTCAGCTTGTGGACAAGTATAAGCCCTCGGCGGTGTTCATCGGTGCGACGGTGAACGGGCGCGACTTTGCCCCGCACTTTGCCGCTTGCCTTGAGACGGGCTGCACCTCCGACGCGACCGAGCTCATCTATAACCCGGAGACGAAGGACATCGAGTTCGTAGAGCCCGCAGCCGGCGGCAAGATCATGGCGGTCATTACGATCCCCGTGCTGCGCCCGCAGGTCGGAACGATACGCCCGGGCACGTTCAAGACAGCGCCGTCGGGCAAGCGCGAGATATTCGAGATCATCCGTGAGAGCATAGGTTTCGATGAGGAGAAGATCCGTACGAAGCTGCTGGGCGGCAAGCTTGCCGGCACGCGCCCGGTCGTTGACCGCGAGCTGCTGCCGAATAAGCTGCAGGTGGGGCAGTCGGGCGTGATGGTAAAGCCAAAGCTGTACATAGGCTTCGGCGTATCCGGCGCTGTGAACCACGTGACCGGCGTCGACGCAGAGCTCTTCATCGCGGTCAACAAGGATGCCAACGCCCCCATCTTCAACTACTGCGACTACGGCGTTGTCGGCGATATGGATGAGGTCTGCGATCATATGATCGAAATGCTGAAAAAGTAAGAAACAGATAAATATGACTCACCTGCGGAGTGCCCATGCGAGATCAGTGCATGCGGCACTCCGTCTGTTAATAGATGGAGATTTGACATACCGGCCAGGATGTAATATTATAAACACGCCATCTAAACGTTGGCGGAGGTTTCTATGAAGAAAAATGAAGTGGTTCTGCTCTCGGTGCTGCTGCTCATCCTTATGCTGGGGATGCTCGGCATAGGGCTTTTCGGCAAAGGCAAAAAGCAGACGGAGAGCACGCCGGTATATACCCCGGCAGTCACCGGCGAAAACACGGCGGAGACAACTCCTGTGCCGACGCCGGAAAAGGAATACGACACGGTCAATGAGGTCCCGGACAAGGTAATGAACGCGCTGAAGAAAGAGGCCGAGACCGCGATGCTCAGTACGCGCGCCACCTATGACAGCCTTGACAAGGGCACGGCGCTCAACGTGGTGCTGTCGCAGGACGCGGTGGCGCAGATCGTATACACGCTCGCAGAGAACGGATATTCGGCGATAGACTATTTCGGGAACATGGACATGCAGAACCCGCAGCAGCTTATCGATTTCGGCAGCGCCGTAAATGCGGGGCAGGACGCGGAGGCGGCATACTATGTCGTACACACCGACGGATCCATACACGCGAACAACCTCGTCTACAATAACGGCGTGGGCTCGGTCATCACGATATCGGTCGAGTGGAGGGACGGAAGCCCAAGGATATATTCGGCGGGGCAGTTCTCGCTTTCGGAGATAAAATACACCGAAAAGGGCTGGCTCATCTGCAACAGGTATACCGGCAGCTTTGACAAGGACGGCAAGCTCGGCACAAATCCGCATACCTTTATAAGGCTCGTGCCTTATGCCGCTGACAAGCGCGCGCTGTCGGAGCGATACCTCGGCAGCTCCGCATATGCGGAGAACAATCTGTTTACCTGCACGTGGAGCTCCAACAACTTCGGGGAGCTTGACTTCAACTGTCTTTACCCGATACTGTACGGACAGTATTATGGGACGGAGCAGCTTGTCAGCAGCAACATTAACGCTCTGACAGGCTACGCAACGGTCAAGGACACGAACATGCACATAGTGCCTTATGAGCAGTTCGAGAGGGTGATCGGTCACTTCTTCGATATAAAGGACGAGACGATACGCGCCATGGCGGACAACAGCAGCAGCTACGGCGGGTACTTCATTCTCGGCGCGCAGCCCGGCTTCTATACCTCGACGACGGTACATCTGCCGGAGCCTGAGATCACCGACTACTGGTACAACAGCGACGGGACACTGACGATGAAGATCGACGCGGTCTATCCGTGGTACGGCACGGACTGCGCGTTTACGCACGAGCTTACCGTTGAGGAGACGAAGAACGGCTTCATATACGTTTCAAATTACGTGTACGACTCCCCGGACAACATTTTCCCTGACCTCGCGCTCAAGAGGGAGAGGGAGGCGGAGATCGCCGCGCTCGGATAAGAGCTCATATCATGCCATCCAGCCTAAGGTTGGGTGGCATTTTTTGAAAAATTTTCCGGAGCAGGTGAAAGATTTCGGCTGCGTCATGGATATTATAAGTGAAAAGCTTTTCAGGCAGGTGCGGAAAAACCGGACGCGGGAACTCCGCAGCAGCCAAAAGGAGAGACACAATGCTGACACATGAGCGCTTTGCCTATCTCGCGGAAAAGTACATAGACACCGTGTTCCGCGTGGCGTTCAGCTATCTGAAGAGCCGCGAGGATGCGGACGATGTGACGCAGGAGGTGTTCATAAAGCTTTACAGCGTGAACACCGAGTTCGAATCAGAGGAGCATATCCGCAGCTGGCTCATCCGCGTCACGATAAACCAGTGCAGGAGGCAGTTCCGCTCGCCGTGGCGCAGACTTGAGAACATCGATGACTACGCCGCTGCGCTGAGCTTCGAGGACGACAATGACCGCGAGCTGTTCAGAGCCGTGATGGGGCTCGAGCAGAAGTACCGCAGCGTCATATTCCTGTACTACTACATAGGCTATTCGACGGCGGAGATCGCGGACATACTCGGTGTGCCGGTAAACACGGTGAGCACGCGGCTTTCACGCGCGAGGGCAAGGCTGAGAACGGTACTGACGGAGGTGGAACATGACTGACAGAGAACGCTTTGAACGCGCATTCGCGCCTGTTCACGCCTCCGCGGACACGGTTACGGAGGTCTTGAAAATGACAGAAGCAAACAAAAAAACAAGGCGGACGGGAGCACCGCGCCGCGCGGCAAGAGTCGCGCTCATCGCGGCGATAATATTCGTGCTGCTTATAGGCAGCGCCTGCGCCGCCGGTCTTTACGTAAACAGCCCGGAGCAGGCATGGAAGATAGCGCAGCGGGAAATACAGAAAATGAAGGACATGGGCATACTCTCACAGGAGGTGCAGATCGGCAGTGAGGCTAAACAGATAATCGAGCGCCGGGAAGAGACGGATCCGGAATTTTATTTAGAGCGGCTGTTCAAGCGCAGATACGACATCAGGGTATACGGCGACGGGAAGTATAGTGTCAACCTTCACATCGATATGGAAACAGGCAAGGTCACGTATCTCTCAGTGGGGGCAAAAGCCGATGAAAACGATGGACTGGCAGAAAGAGCGTGCTGGAACGGAGAGAAGGCATATTACCCTGCAAACTACGACGACATTATTCCGGCAGACATGACGGTCGACAAATTATGCACACTGCTCGGAGAATACTGGGGCTTCACCGGGTATACGCTCAGCG
>CAVFGM010000129.1:0-4039 GCA_963621955.1 Bacteroidaceae bacterium | reverse complement strand
TCTTTCGCGTGGTACACTTTTTCCCGGCCTTGACCTGCCGTTTATGAATATAGTCAACGATACGCAGCCCGTGACCCCACTCACCGAGCTCATGGCGATAGACTTTGTCACCGACGAGCTGGAGCTGTATCTCGATACGCATGCAGATGATAAAGAAGCCTTCAGCATGTATCAGACTTTCCTCGCGCTGCGCAGGGAAGCCCGCTGCCGGTACGCTGAGAAGTACGGTCCGGTCGATCAGAGCGATATGCTCGGCGAGAACAGCTACAGCTGGCTCAAGGATCCATGGCCGTGGGAATATCAGAGCAGAACGGAGGGCTGAGTTATGTTTGTATATGAGAAGAAGCTTCAGTATCCCGTCAGGATCAAGAACCCGAACCCGGCGCTTGCAAAATTCATAATCTCGCAGTACGGCGGCCCGGACGGCGAACTCGGCGCATCTCTGCGCTATCTGAGCCAGCGATACTCAATGCCGTACCCAGAGCTCAAGGGGCTGCTGACGGACATCGGCACGGAAGAGCTCGGGCACCTTGAGATGGTAGGCACTATCGTTCACCAGCTCACCCGCAGCATGACGCCGGACGAAATCAAAAAGGCGGGCTTTGATACCTATTTTGTAGACCACACGGCCGGCGTGTATCCGCAGTTTGCTTCGGGCACACCGTGGAGCGCGGCAACGATGGCCGTGACCGGAGACGTCATTGCCGACCTCAACGAGAACATGGCCGCCGAGCAGAAAGCGCGGCTGACCTATGACAATATCCTGCGTCTCAGCGACGACCCGGATGTAAACGACGTCATACGTTATCTCCGCGAGCGCGAGATAGTCCACTACCAACGCTTTGGCGAGGGACTGAGAAAGACGCTTGACCGGCTCGATCAAAAGAATGTTTATGCCATAAACCCGGCGTTTGATAAATAAAGCGGCGCATTATACAACAGCAGCCCCGGCTCCGGATAAGGAGTTGGGGCTGCTTTCAGTTCATTTGTGCTTTATGTAGAGAATACTGCACAGGAAACCCGTGCTGTGCTTTCTGGTATATTCATCAAATTCCGCGCGGTTAATATACAGCAGCCTTCCCCATGAGGATATCTGAGCCCAGCTTTCGTCAAGCCCGGTCACTGTCACATAGTGCGCCTTGGTGGAGGACGACGGGTGATAGTTCCCGGCACTGTCTTTCGTATACAGCACTGTGCGGTTATTGTGCCAGAAGAACGGGAAGTTGGGGCCGACCGCCATGATAACAGGAATATCCTCCGCAAGCATTTTTGCGATCCTTTCCCATATGTCACGGTTAAAGAAACGCCATTCGGCAGATAACGGGAGCCTGTTTCGCATAAAATACAGATTCATCCCGGTCATCAGCATGACTCCGTTTATCCCGGCATGGGGGATAAGAGGGAAGTACCTGCGGCGCAGAAAACCAGTCAGCTTTTCATATTCCCCGCTGGATATTGCGCCGGTAGGATCGAGCCCGGCATCTCTCACGCAGTCATACCGGCGGCTCAGGTACAGCAGCACATCTGCCGCCGCGATAACTCCGCAGCCGCAGCTGCGCATAGTCGCATTTTCGGACTTGTCCTGATCCCCGCCGTAGCTTCTTCGGCTGCCGTCAGTAATGCTTATATAGGGATATTTCAGTGTCAGCATATTATCACCGCCTGCAGTATACTACAAAACCACCGATGCTTCAACAAAAAGGCTGCCGGTTTTGCACGGCAGCCTTGGAACATTTTGGGGACTTTATGCGTCTTACTTGGCAAGAACTTTCTTCAGGTGGGCATATCTGGGAAGAGAGTCAACAAGCGGGAGCTTCGGCTCGCCCTGGATAAGGGGCAGAACGTAGTCAATGAACTCTTTCTTGAGGCCGTTGCCTTCCTCGTTTATCCATTCCTGCGGAACCTTCTTCTCATAGTTTGCAACAGAGGCGAGGGGGAGCAGCACCATCGTGCAGTGGTAAGCGCCGTCGATATACTCGCGCTCGAACGCGACCATCTGACCGGTCACACCGGAGACAGCCTGGATAACGGCTTCACGGCCTGCATTGTACGCTTCGTCGACATCGGTCGCGGAGGCGAGATGCGCACCGCAGCGCTGCAGCAGGCTCAGCTCAATGCCGCGCACCTTAGCGCCGGTATGCTGCTTGACGACTTCCGCGAGCATGGAAGCGAGCCCGCCGAGCTGGACATGGCCGAAGCCGTCAGTCGCAGAGGTCTTCGCCTCGGAAACGAAAGTGCCGTCGGCATAATGGATGCCCTCGGACACAGCAACAAATACCTTGCCGTTCTTCTTATACAGCGCGTCGACGTCCGCAAGGAACTTATCCATGTCAAAGTTGCGCTCGGGGAGATAGATAAGGTCGGGACCGGAGCCGTACTCGGTCGCCAGAGCGGCACTCGCGGCAAGCCAGCCGGCGTGACGGCCCATGATCTCCACCACGGTGATCATGCCGTTATCGTATACGCGCGCATCCTTGTTGATCTCCATGCAGGAGGTTGCGATATATTTCGCGGCGCTTGCAAAGCCGGGGCAGTGATCGGTACCGTAAAGGTCGTTGTCAATGGTCTTGGGAACGCCCATCACGCGGCACTCGTACCCGACGGACTCCATATAGCGGCTGATCTTGTTGCAGGTGTCCATGGAATCGTTGCCGCCGTTATAGAAGAAATAGCGCACGTTGTACTTTTTGAATATCTCGAGAATGCGCTTGTAGTCCGTGTCGTCAGTCTCCGGATCCGCTATCTTGTAGCGGCAGGAGCCAAGCTCCGAGGACGGGGTGTGCAGCAGCAGCTTGAGCTCTTCGGGATCCTCTTCGTCCATCACATAGAGCTTATCATCAAGAACGCCCTTGATACCGTGAGAAGCACCGTAGACCTTGGTGATCTCCCCAGCCTCCAGAGCCGCGCTGATAACGCCGTAAGCACTTGCGTTGATGACTGCAGTGGGGCCTCCGGACTGTCCAAAGATACATGCACCGATCAATTTTTCTGACATTGCCAAAATCCTCCTGTGAAAATAATTCCCATTAAAATGCGTTTTGTAAAAACTGAGTATTGATTATAAGCTTTTTTGAGGATATAATATTAATGCGGATTTGTAAATGTGCTTTTTGTACAAAATTAGCAAATCGAGAAGGAGATATGAAAAGTTATGCCACTGGTAACTACTACTGAGATGTTCAAGAAAGCATATGACGGGGGCTATGCCATCGGTGCTTTCAATGTCAATAATATGGAAATCGTGCAGGGGATAACCGAAGCCGCCGCTGAGCTCAATGCTCCGCTTATCCTTCAGGTCTCCAAGGGCGCACGTAAATATGCAAATCATACTTACCTTATGAAGCTGGTCGAGGCCGCAATCATCGAGACCGGTCTTCCCATCGCGCTGCATCTTGACCATGGCGACAGCTTCGAGCTGTGCAAGTCCTGCATCGACGGCGGCTTTACCTCCGTTATGATAGACGCTTCCTCCAAGCCCTTTGAGGAGAACATTGCACTGACCAAGCAGGTTGTTGAATATGCACATGACCACGGTGTCGTCGTTGAGGCCGAGCTCGGCACCCTCGCCGGAATAGAGGACGAGGTTAAGGTTTCCCATGAGGACAGCTCTTATACCAGACCTGAGGATGTTCAGGAATTTGTCGAGCGCACCGGCTGCGACTCTCTGGCAATTGCTATCGGCACGTCCCACGGCGCATACAAGTTCAAGCCCGGCACGAAGCCCCAGCTCCGCTTTGACATCCTTGAGGATGTTGAGAAGCGCCTGCCCAGCTTCCCGATAGTCCTGCACGGTTCTTCCTCCGTGCCTCAGGAATTTGTGCGCATCATCAATGAGAACGGCGGCAATATGCCCGGCGCGATCGGCGTCCCTGAGGATCAACTCCGTCAGGCTGCCAGCATGGCCGTCTGCAAGATCAACATTGACTCCGACCTTCGCCTTGCAATGACCGCAAGCATCCGCAAGTACTTCACCGAGCATCCGGATCACTTCGATCCCAGACAGTACCTTGGACCGGGCCGCGAGGCTATAAAGGAAATG
>CAVFGM010000128.1:0-10087 GCA_963621955.1 Bacteroidaceae bacterium | reverse complement strand
GTCTTATCCCACTTAAACGGTCATTGTGACCGCAAGTCCTCTGATAAGCAGAGGCATAGTACCATATTCCCGTGCGATAGTCAACCGTGTCTTTTACCGCAGCCGTACCTTGCGGTACGCCCACCACCAAGCTGCACGATCTGACCGTCCTCTACCATTGCTTTCAGAATACGCCCAGCGGTGGACTGGCTGACTTCCAATAATGCCTGCGCTTCTTTCCGAGTGATCGATTTGTTTTCAGCGAGAAATCGCAGGATTTTTTTCTCGTTGGATTCCATGCTTTGAGTTGTCGCGTTGATTACTTCTGCAGTCTTCTCCGCTTCTTTTGCTGCGGCGTTTATGTTGGGAAGAATGATTTTGAAAGCGTTGTTGGTGGTTATGATCTGCGGCGGCACCGGAGCATCTGCATAAGCTCCCATGATTTTCTTCATGCCTGTGCCGTATGCCTCGATAAGCTGCAAGCGGTAAAATACATTGGCAAGGTGAGGGTTCCGGCAAACCGAAACACCCATCATCAGATCATCCAACTCTAAACCGGGGAGAAGCCCACCGATGGACACAAATTCAATTCGATCATCATAGATGCTGATTAATGTGCTGGCTCGAAAGGAATAGTCCCGATGTACCAGTGAGTTCAGCAGTGCTTCGCGGACAGAGACCTCCGGATAGTCCCGAGTATCAATACGCAGAAGCTTGTTAAAGGTCGCATGGGTCTGATTGTGGAAATCAATATAATCGTAAACCTCATTCATCTGCTGCATAAGGGAGCCGGAAAATTCCCTGCGATCTTTGAAGATAAGTTGGGTCGTACCTTCAAAAACTGCGGCTTTGATGGTATGCGGGCACTGTTCGGATAGCAGCAGTCCAAGGTTTGTATAAAGGCCGTCTGCGGATATGATTTTCAAGGTCTGCATTTGCGGCTGACCAAAAGCAACATTTCGAGCTGCGAATTCCTTTTTTGCTGCCTCAAATGTCAAAGCTTGATTGACAGAGCGCATATCTTCAAAGTTGTCTCCGTCTGTTTCTTTGATCATCTGCCGAATGGCCGTATCCGTTGCCGGAACAGAAGAATAGCCTTGCCTTACATAGACACCCTCGGGCCGCAGCCCTTTCTTTGCCAGATAATAGGGACGGTTTGTTCCACGCTGGATTTTGACGGCAACAACCGCTTTTCCCTCGCAGTCCAACGTTTCATAGTGAATGAACATAGTGACATCCGGCTTTACGGCATCCCGCACCATATTGGAGATCTGCAAGGCACATTCGTCGGAGTTATCAACACCCAATATTGTGCCATCGTTCGCAACGCCCACGTAGACCGTGCCGCCGTCACAGTTGGCAAAAGCAATGATTTCCTTTTTGATATCATCCATCACAATGGACTTTAGCTCAACTGTCTCTGTTTCCTGCAATCTCATTCTGCTCACCTCTCAATTCTATTCTACCCATATTCTAACCATTCTAATCGTCGCTGTCAACTGTGTTGGTTAGAATGATGAGGAGCAGAAGCATCATCAAGAGCAGCAGGTGTCCCGAATCCTATATAATATTCGGGACACTCGATGCAAATCAGGGAAACGAGCTGGGCAGATGTCACGAATATTATATATTTTTCGTTACATTCCAGGGCGATACCGTTTCTTCAGAGTTGTGTAAGGATCTCCCCGATATCCCCATCGATGCATATGCTGCGCGCGGCGATATCATCGGGCGCGTCCGCCTCGCCGAGGTTTATGCAGGCGTAGACCGCCTTGGGATTTCTCGCCGTCATGTGCCAGAACGGGTATTTTATAATGACCGGGGTGTTGTACCCGACCCCGAGCTCCAGAAACAGTATCTTCAGCCCGGCGCGGGTGCGGAGAAAGTTCTCGTACCGTTCCGCCGCGCGGTGCCATCCCTCGTTCTCAACGAAGCTGTCGTCACTGCGCAGGTTCATCGTCATCGGTTTGCCGCAATGCGGGCAGCGGGGGATGAGCTCGCTCGGTATTCTGCCGTCCTCCTGCCGCTCATACATCAGGCGTATCTCGCGCTCGTTGTCAAAGGTCTCCTGACAGCACGGCTCCGAACACTGGAACAGGCCGTAATCCCCCTGAGTGTAGAACAGGCGCTTCTTATCAAAGCCCGCCTTTTGAAAGCAGTGATCCACATTCGTCGTGATGACGAAGTAGTCCTTGTCCCCAACGAGCTTCAGCAGCTCGTCATACACCGGCTTCGGCGCGTCCACATAGCGGTTTATGAAGATGTACCGGCTCCAGAAGGCCCAGAGTTCCTCCGGTGTTTTGTAGGGATAAAAGCCGCCGGAGTACATATCGTGAAAGCCGTACTTCTCCTCAAAATCGGAGAAATATTTTTCAAAGCGCGCGCCTGAGTATTCGTAGCCCGCCGAGGTCGACAGACCCGCGCCCGCGCCTATCACGACGGCGTCGGCCTCGTCCAGCGCAGCTTTAAGACGCGCTGTCTGCTCCGAGAAGCTTTCTGTAGATCTCTTCGTCCCTGTCCTTGAAAACATTGAAAATCACCCTCCTGACACTGCTTTCCTCTTGCATGAAATCTTCCACCGTTTTCACGGCGATCTCCGCCGCCCGCTCGTTCGGGAAATGAAACTCCCCCGTTGAGATGCAGCAGAACGCCACGCTCTCAAGCCCGTTCTCTGCCGCCAGGTCTAAGCAGGAGCGGTAGCAGGAGGCCAGCAGCTCTTCATCCCGCCGGGTCACTCGCCCGCTGATGATCGGCCCGACGGTGTGCAGCACGTACCGGCAGGGGAGATTGAATGCCGGCGTTATCTTTGCCCTGCCCGTCGGTTCCTCGTGCCCCTGACTGCGCATCAGCTCCGCGCAGTATTCCCGCAGCTCGACCCCTGCATAGCTGTGTATGCAGTTGTCGATGCAGCGGTGGTTCGGAACATAGCAGCCGGTCATGCCGGAGTTCGCGGCGTTTACGATCGCATCGCAGCGCAGCGTCGTAATGTCGCCGCGCCAGATATACAGCCCATCCCGCACCGGCGTGAGGCTGTCAGCGTCCGTTATGCCCTTGCCGTCGAGCTCCGCGCGCAGGTATTCATCCTGCACGCGGAGGAATTCCGCACTGCACTTACGCGCTGTGCGCACGTTCATCAGCGCGCGGAGCAGGAGCCGCTGCTCCTCTCCGTCCGCCGGGACACGCGCTCCGCGGTATTCCGGGCGCTCGTCCAGAAGCGCGTCTATGAGAAAGCGCCGCCGTTCGGTTTGGTTCATTCAGTGTTCAGTCCTTTTGGCAGTTATTTTGCCGCTTACTTCGCCGGGAAAAAGAAGCCGACGGTCATGTCGAGATAATTCATCCCGCTGTACTCCGGGTACTTTTCCGTGACGCGCGCCTTCATTTCATCGGCGTTCTCGCACTCGCAGGCGATCTCCTTGAGATCGTTCAGGTAGTTGATCTTTGTCTGTGCGTCCTTGAGGTCCTCCGGGGTGTAGTGTGAGGTCAGCACAAGGTCAAAGCCCTTGCGGATGTAGTAGTTGAGCTGGGAGATGATTCCATCCGCGTGCGGGCAGCCCGCGACGATGGAATGGCAGTCGTGCCCCATCATGTGGGTGTAGACGCAGTTGAGTTCGGGTATTTCTACGTCATATGCCTCGGCGTTGGAGCGGATAATGAAGCGGATCCCGGCAATCTCGGCCTCGCCGTCGGCAAGGATGTGCTCAGGCTGGCAGATAGAAGCGTCGAAGATATCGCCGAAAGCGGCCTTGAAGTTCGAGACGAGCGCCGCACCGCCGCCGTTAGTGTTGTAGGCGACGGAGGATTCCGTACCGTAGGCCGGGACTTCCGGCAGGAAAGACGCGCCTGCGCCATGGTAGGCGACGAGCTTTGCTTCCACTGCGATATTCTCCCGCTTGAGATACTCCGTCAGCTCGCTGATGTTGTCGTGGAAGCACGGCAGCTCTATCACAGCGCCGCGCCCGTTCTTTTCAATGATGAAAACCTCGTTGTCGATGAGGTCGTGCGTCTGGTAGGCGTGCAGTCTTGCACTGCCGAAATCATATACCCTAACCTCGCCCTTGGCAAGCTTTACGGACTTATAAGTGTTCTTGTTCATTTGAAATTCCTCCGAGTCGAATTCAGCGGGTGTTTTCCCTCTGTGCTTTTCATTTTACTCGGATTTATTCCCGGCACAAGTACGCACAAATCTATTACATAGTCACCTTTTGGTAACTCTTGGAGCGTGTTCAGAGATCCCTTGCAATATTTTGGATGTTACACTATAATATGAGTGTAACATCCAAAAAGGAGTGCTGCATATATGCTTACAAAGGAAGAAATGCCCGCCTGCCCGGTGGCGACTACCGTGGCGCTGATCGGCAGCAAGTGGAAGCTGCTCATCATGCGCAACCTGCTCTCGCGCCCGTGGCGCTTCAACGAGCTGAAAAAAGATCTGGACGGCATCAGCCAGAAAGTGCTGACCGATAGTCTTCGCTCAATGGAGGCTGACGGCCTGCTCACCCGCACCGTCTATCCCGAAGTCCCGCCGCGCGTGGAATATACGCTGACGGAGCTCGGCTATAGTCTCCGCCCGATACTGGAAGCAATGCGCGTCTGGGGCGAGGACTACAAGGCCGCGCACGAATAAAAAAACGGCGGCAGCGAAAAGGAAAAATCGCTGCCGCTCTTATCACAGATTTATTTCTCTTCTGAAATCATCTGCCATATTCTCGGTGTTTATTATCCCGTAGATGCCCATAGTTGCAACCTCGTTCATTTTGCACATGAGCTCTACGGGCGTTTTCATGCCCTTTTTTGCCCAGTCGATTATCATGTTTCCGATCGCCTGAGACACGAACTGCGTCAGGAATCTGAGCGTATCCGCGTCGTAGCTCTGGTGTGTCTCGGAAAGGTATTTATCGATTAGCAGATCCCAGCTCTCCTGATTCTTCTGCAGCATATAGTCCTGAAGGCTGTTCTGCACCTCAAGCCGCACCGCCTGACAGTAAAACTCCTTGTCCGCATACATCTTCTCAAGTGAGAATTTCGTGATGCCCGACCAGCCGCCGAGGGAGTTGCTGCGTATATGCTCCTTCAGGGGAACGATTATATCGGTCTCAAAGGTCCAGTTGATAAGGTCGTAGATATCGATGAAGTGATAGTAAAATGTGCCGCGGCTGAAGCCGCACTTATCCGTCAGTGCGGACACCGTGACAGAGGAGAGCGCCTGAGACTTCGACATTTCCTTGAGCGTCCTCGACAGCTCCCTTTTGACAAGTTCATTACGTTTCAATCTGCCACCTCCCCCATATATATCCTACCATAAAAGCACTGAATTCGGTTTGAACAATCACATATTCGCTGTTCAAAATCTGCTCATACGATACATCATTGACAATTTCAAGTCAAGCTTTTTGCTGCTAACATATCCTCAGAAGCCGGGAAATGATATCCCGGAGCACAAAAAATAATAAGAGTATGGAGGCAGAAACATGAACAACTATGAAAACAAGGTAGCAGTTATCACCGGCGGTACTTCCGGACTGGGCTACGCATTCGCGGAGCTTCTAGGCAAGGCGGGCGCAAAGATCGTTATCACCGGCCGCCGCGAGGAGCTGGGCTTCAAGGCTGAAGCCGCGCTCAAGGAAATGGGCATCGACGTGATGTACGTGCAGCAGGACGTGACCGTCGAGGCTGATTGGGATAATCTCCTCAAGACCGTTATCGGCACCTACGGTCACATTGACTATGCTTTCAATAACGCCGGTGTCATGGCTCGCCCGAAGCCCGGCATGAAGCTCACCATGAAGGATTGGGACTGGGTCCTCGATACCAATATCCACGGCACGCTCTACGGCCTGCGCAAGTTTACCGGAGCCATGATGATGCAGCCGGACGGCGGCCATATCATCACCACCGCATCTACCGCGTCCATCGCTCCCTTCTCCATGTGGGGCCCATATTCCGTGTCCAAGGCTGCGGTGCTCAGACTGGTCGAGACCTTCAAGGGCGAGATGCTGCTCGGCAAGGTGACAAAGATACAGTACTGCGTATCCCTGCCCGGCGTGTTCGAGTCCGACGTTTCAAACGGCACCTGCTACCGCAGCGAGAAGTACAGGAATCCCGGCGAGCAGGACGTCGTTGCTCCGACCTCCAAGGCACACACTCCCGACGGCGACAAGCTCGGCATGATCACCGCCGAGGAGACCGCGCAGATCATCATAGACCAGATGGAAGCCGGCAAGTTCTATATCTACACCCATGAGGATCTCAGCCTCAGCCTGCTGCCCGAGCAGTTCAAGTCCATGAAGAACGAGCAGGGGCTTACCGATCAGGCCATCTTCGACTTTGCCTTCTATGCAAAGAAGCTCCAGGCGCAGGGCATCGACGCCGGTGCGTCCCGTCTCCAGAACATGACTCAGAAAGCCTGAGCCATTCGGGGGTAATTCTATGGATAGCAGATATACAAAATTGTTTGAAGAGGTCAGGCTTGGCAATGTCACGCTGAAGAACCGCTTCATCATGGCGCCGATGTCCACCTGTGATAACCTTGGCTTCCACATGACGGACACGATGATCCGCTTCATTGAGGAGCGCGCCAAGGGCGGCGTCGCCATGATAATGACGGAGTGCCAGGCTGTCGACAAGATCGACTCTATGACATCCAACTATAAGACTGCCGGTACTCCGAATCAGGAAAAGGAGTGGGCAAACTATAACCGTCGCGTCAAGAGCCATGGCGTCAGGACCTGCGTCCAGCTCGGCGCGGGAGCAGGACAGAACTCCGTCGTGCCCCCGTTCGTCAAGGCACTGTCCGCAAGCGAAATGCCGCTGTACTTCAAGCCCAAGAAGCATACCATCGCCATGAGCAGAAAGCAGATACACGACCTTGTCGCCTCCTTCGGCAAGGCCGCAGCTTCGGCAAAGCGCGCGGGCTTCGACGCGGTCGAGATACACGCGCATACCGGCTACATGCTCGATCAGTTCATCTCCGAGTGCTGGAACCACCGCACTGATGAATACGGCGGCTCGGTCGAAAACCGCGCACGTATCGTCTGCGAGATCATCGAGGAGATACGCCGCAATGTCGGCGAGGGCTTCCCGATAATCCTGCGCGTCTCTATGGACCACAAGATGCCGAACCAGCGTACCCCGGAAGAGAGTCAGGAGCTTATAAAGGTCATTGATAAGACCAGCGTCACGGCTTACGACGTTGACCTCGGCTGCTACGGCTCCGGTGCATGGGGCGTCACTCCCGACTACTACGGCGACGGCGCGTTTCTCCCTGCGGTACATACCATCCGTGCCGTGACGGATAAGCCTGTCATGTGCGCCGGTGCGCTCACTGCGGATATCGCCGAGAAAGCCGTTGAGGACGGGGATATTCAGTTTGCAATGGTCGGCCGCGCACTTATTGCCGATCCGCAGTTTATAAACAAGATCCGCGACGGAAAGCAGGAGGACATCCGTCCCTGCCTGCGCTGCAACAACTACTGCATCTGCCACTTCTTCCAGCTCCTGCCGCTCAGCTGCGCGGTGAACCCGCAGGCCGCGGCGGAGGATATGCTGTCCATCCCCAGGACGAGCAAGCCCCAGCGCGTCGTCGTTATCGGCGGCGGCCCCGGCGGCATGGAGGCCGCAATACTTGCCGCCCAGGCCGGTCATAAGGTCGAGCTCTACGACATGGCGGATAAGCTCGGCGGGCAGATCAACATTGCTTCCACTCCTCCGTTCAAGGCACAGATGGCAAAGCTCCTGGCCTATCTCAAGCGTGAGGTCGAAAAGTCCGGCGTCGAGGTGCATCTGAACACCGAGATCACGCCCGATTCCGAGTGCCTCAAGGGAGCAGATCAGATCGTCGTCGCTTTGGGGGCCGCGCCTATCTTCCCGAAGATCCCCGGCATAGACCGTGATAATGTCATTGAGGTCACCGAGGCACACACCTTCCGTAAGAACGAGGTCAAGGGCGACAACATCGTCGTGCTCGGCGGCGGCTTCTCCGGCTGCGAGTTCGCGCTCGAGCTTGCGCAGGAGGGTAAGCACTCCTCCGTCGTTGAAATGACTGGCAAGCTTGCCGCGAAGAGCAATCAGGAAAACGGCACCGCGCTGCGCATGCTGCTCAACCAGTACGGTGTGAAGCAGTATCTCAACAGCAAGGCAGTGGAATTCACCGAGACGGGCGTTGTTATCGAGCACGAGGGCGGACGGCGTGAGACCCTGCCTGCCGACACGGCGATAGTGGCTCTCGGTACGCGCGGGCGCAAGAGCGCCGCGGATGCTATAAAGGCGAAGTACCCCAAGGCTTGGATCGTCGGCGACTGCACGGGCGAGGTCGGCCTTGTCGGCGACGCGATGCACGACGCCTATGAAGCAGTGTGGCAGTTCGAGGGAGATATAAAGAAGAAACAGGCATGGCTCAAAAAACGCGAGAAGGACGCAAAGTTCCGCACAATGCTCTCCTCGCACATCATGCCTCACAAATAAAAGACGAAAGGGAATCAAACATGAACAGCATATTTCAAGACAAGATAGCCGTTGTGACCGGCGGCGCAAACGGCATTGGCCTCGGCCTTGCGAAAGAGCTCTGCAATCGCGGCGCGTCCGTTGTTGTGGCGGATATTCTTCCGGACGATATGAATAAGGCAGTCGAAATGCTGCGCGCAAACGGCGGCAAGGCGATCGGCTACGAGATTGATGTCTCCGATGAGAAGCAGTGGCCGGGTCTGCTCGAAGCCACGCTCAAAGAGTACGGCCGGGTTGACTACCTGTTCAACAATGCCGGTATCATGTACACCAAACCCTACGAATGCTTCGTGACTGCTGACTGGGAGATGTACTTCCGCGTCAACGTGATGGGACCTGTGTACGGCTGCAACACCTTCTGGCCCGCAATGCAAAAGCAGGGCGGCGGCCATATCAGCACAGTCATTTCTCAGGCGGCGCTCGGACCTCTCGATGGTGCTCTTATCGGCGCGCCCTACGCTCCGCTCAAGTCCGCATGCCTGACCTTCGTTGAGCAGTTTGCTGTTATGATGCGCGACCGCAAGACCAACGTCACCTGTTCCGCGATCATGCCCAGCATAGTGAACACGGAGATCTCCGACCGCATGGCAAATCCGCTTGCCCGCCCCGCGGAGTTCAGGGACAATCCGAATATAGATAATACGCCCGCTCCCGTAAAGGCAGCTGCGGCCGCATTGGTCAAGCGCCTTGCCGATCCGCAGACCGATGAGGATAAAGCGCTGTCCTTCGCAATGGGCGTTGTCTCCGTTGATCAGGCAGTCGCCACCATCATGGAGGGTCTTGAAAAGGGATTCTTCTATATCTATACGCATCCGGGCCGCACCGCCGCCATCATCCGTCAGGAGATGGATCTGCGTCTGGCAGGCTACAAGCAGCCCCTCGCACAGTCCAACGCGACCATGGAATACACCAAGCTTTCCAAGAGCCCTATCTGAGATAAATTTTTTCACAGCTACGCTGCTGAGTATTTTTCGTTATGCTCTATTGACGCAAAACCAAAAAGGCTCTGCACCATGATCCGGTGCAGAGCCTTTATTAATTAATGTTTACCTCACCATTCGAGGTTCTTTTCCGTCTCCTTGGAGAAAACGTGTGCGACATTGCCGTCAAAGCTGAAGCTGACAGCGTCGCCCATGGCGTAGTGCTCCTTCATGTCGAGCGTCGGGACGATGATGATAACATCCTTGCCCTCGGCAGTGACGTGCAGATGCACGGAGGAGCCCATCATTTCGCTCACGTCGACCTTCGCTGCGATGCCCTCGCCGGGAGCTGCGATGACTGTGTGCTCCGGGCGGACGCCGAGCGTCACGGGCTGGGACTTTATGTCGTTTTCGAGCAGGCGCGCTTCTTTCTCCGCGCTCAGCTCTATGCGCTTTCCGCCGAGCTCGACGAAGAACTTCTTATCCTCGCGCACGAGCTGTGCGTCGAAGAAGTTCATCTGCGGCGTGCCGATGAAGCCTGCGACGAAGAGATTGCGCGGATTGTTGAACACCTCCTGCGGAGTACCGATCTGCTGGATGTAGCCGTCGCGCATGATGACTATTCTGTCGCCGAGGGTCATGGCCTCGGTCTGGTCATGGGTGACGTATATAAAGGTAGTATTGATACG
>CAVFGM010000127.1:0-16858 GCA_963621955.1 Bacteroidaceae bacterium | reverse complement strand
TTCCACGATATCGCGACACCGGTGTTCGCCCACACGGTGGACTTCCTGTACGGCGACTATATGGCGCAGGAGCACACCGAGGGGCGCACCGGGGAGCTGATACGCGGCTCGGAGGGCATAACGCGTCTGCTCGATAAATACGGTATAGACCCGGACGCGGTGACGGATTATCACATTTACCCCGTCGCGGATAACGACAGCCCGCGCCTTTCGGCGGACAGGCTCGAATACACGCTCGGGAACCTCGCCGCCTATACCGGCAGGACTTCACCGGAGCTTCAGGAGTATTACGATGATCTCTGCGTTGCAGTGAATGAGCACGGCGAGACGGAGCTTTCATTTGCCGATGCCGGTACGGCGTACCGATTTGCACATGACGCGCTCGAAATGTCGCGCATATATGTTTCGGAAGAGGACAGATACGCGATGCAGATGCTCTCGGAGCTTCTGGGGCGGGCGCTCAAAAAGGGCGTACTGAGTGCTGAGGAGCTTTATCTGACGGAGGAGACCGTTATAGAAAAGCTCATGTCCGACGCGGAGACCGCCGGGCTGTGGCGCGGCTACTGTGCGCTGCATGAAATAGTCACCGACAGAGAGGCTTTCCCTGATGGCGCGTGGCGCGTGATCGGCGCGAAGAAACGGCGCATCGATCCGTTCGTGCGCGGCACGGGGCGGCTGTCTGAAATAAACGCGCAGTTCGCCGGGGAGATAAAGAACTTCATGGACACGCCGCTTGACAGGGCGATATGTGCGCGGTAGGGATCAGGAACATTTCGGAGGAGATCGTTTGGAGAACAGCATTCTCAAGAAAATTTCAAAATTCATCATCGACCAGCGTATGCTGGTGATAATCGTGTTTGCCGCGGCCTGCGTGTACTGCGCAATGTCGATAAGCAAGGTGAAGGTCAATGAGGACATCACGGCCTTCCTCCCTGCGAATACCGACACGCGCCGCGGGCTTACGATAATGGAAGAGGAGTTCACGACCTTTGCCAGCGCGAACGTCATGCTTGCGAATACAACATACGACCGGGCGAAGGCTGTGGCTGATGAGATAGCGGAGCTGCCGCACGTGACCGGCGTCACCTTTGACGATTCGACGGCGCATTTCGTAAGCTCTGCGGCGCTGCTGACGGTTTCTTTCGACGGGGATGAAAACGACCAGAACGTCATCGACACGATGAACACCATCCGCGATATGACGGCGGGACTCGATACATATATTTCGTCCGAGATAGGGCGAGACCTGCTCGCGCAGATAGCGAGCGAAATGGGAGGCGTACTGGCGCTGGCGGTGCTGGTGATTGTCGGGGTGCTGCTGTTTACCTCGCGCAGCTATTTTGAGGTAGTCATCTTCCTCATAGTGTTCGCCGTGGCGGCGCTTCTCAACATGGGCACGAACTTCTGGCTCGGTGAGATATCGTCCATCACGAATTCCATCGCCGTCATAATGCAGCTGGCGCTGGCGATCGACTATGCAATCATCTTCTCCCACCGCTATCAGGACGAGACCGAGCGCTTCCCGACCGAGTATGACGCGCTCATCGAGGCGCTGGCTAAATCCATTGTGGAGATATCCTCCTCCAGCCTTACGACCATCGCGGGGCTTGTCGCGCTGATGCTGATGCAGTTCCGCCTTGGCTACGACCTCGGCCTTGTGCTGTCGAAGAGCATAGTGTGCAGCCTTATCACGGTGTTTCTGCTGATGCCGGGGCTTATCGCATATTGCCGCAAGCCGCTGCGCAAGACGGCGCACCGCTCGCATATACCGAAGCTCTACGGCTGGGGCAGGTTCCTGATGAAAACGAAGCTCGGCTTCGTTGTGATCTTCCTTGTGATACTCCCGATGGCGGTGTACTGCTCATCGAGGACGGAGTACGCTTTCTCGGACAGCAGCATTGATGAGCTCGTCCATTCCGAGAGCCGCGACGCTGCACGCAAGATAACGAACACTTTCACGAACGACACGACCATAGCCGTGCTCGTCCCCGCCGGGGACTATGCATCCGAGAAGGCGATACTCAGCGCAGCGGAGGAGCTTCCGCACGTCAAGAGCGCGACCGGCCTTGCCAATATCGAGATAGAGGACGGGCGCGTGCTCACGGACTCCTATACGCCGCGCATGTTCTCAATGCTGCTGAACATCGACTATGAGCAGGCGCAGCTGCTGTACGCAGCCTACGGCGTGGAGCACGAGCAGTATCAGGCTGTGTTCGGCAATGCCGAGGCCTACTCCGTGCCGCTTATCGATATGTTCCTGTACCTGTTTGAAAAGATAGACCAGGGCATCGTCACGCTCGACGATGCTTCACAGGAGACGCTCGACTCCCTGCGCGGCGAGCTTGAGCGCGGCGAGGAGCAGCTGCGCGGCGTGAACTGGGACCGCATGGTAATAACCGCGGACGTCTCTGTCGAGGGCGAGGAGAGCATTGCGCTTGTCGACTCTCTGCGCGGCATTGCCGACGGGTACTACGGCGAGGGTCAGTGCCTCGTCATAGGCAACGTCACGAGTGCGCGCGAGCTGCGCGAGACTTTCAGCGGGGACTCGCTTCTTATAAATATTCTGACGATAACCTTTGTGCTGCTCATTCTTATATTCACGTTCAAATCCTTTGCCGGTGCGGTCATACTGGTGTTCGTCATCCAGGGCAGCATCTGGATAAACTTCACGTTCCCGTACCTTACGCAGACGAAGGCTTCGTTCGTGACGAACATGATCGTCTCGGCGATCCAGATGGGCGCGACGATCGACTACGCCATTGTTATGATGAGCCATTACCTCGACCTGCGCAAGCTCAACGAGCCGCGCGAGGCGATGGTCAAGGCCGTGAACGAGGCTTTCCCCACGGTCATGACCTCCGGCACGATAATGACCGTGGCGGGGCTGCTTATCGCCTACCGCGTGAGCGATGTTTACATAGGCCATATCGGCCTTGCGGTCGGGCGCGGTGCGCTTATCTCGGTCATCCTTGTAATGACCGTGCTGCCGCAGCTCATAGTGCTGCTGGATAAGGTGATAGAAAAGACGACTTTCGGGAAAAAGGCGAGGGACTGACAGTATGAAAAAAATTCTTTCGGTACTTCTGTGCGTGCTGCTGCTCCTGCCGTGCCTTGTGACAGGGGCACTCGCGGCGGAGAGCGATACGGACACAGTCAGGATTTCCACTGCCGAGGAACTCATGGAGCTTGCCGAGAACTGCGTTTCGGACGCATGGTCGCAGGGCAGGACGATACTTCTTGAAAACGACATCAACCTCACAGGGCTGGATTTCACGCCGATCCCGCTGCTCTCCGGCACCTTTGACGGGCAGGGGCACAGCATCATCGGCATAAGCTTTGACGCCGCAGGCTCGACTCAGGGGCTGTTCCGCATGATCCTTGAGAGCGGCGAGGTCAAAAACCTCCGTGTCTCCGGTACTATAAAGGCGGCCGGGACGGGGGAGAGCATCGGCGGCATCGCCGGTGTCAATTACGGAAAAATAACCGGCTGCCGCTTTGACGGGGACATTCAGGCGGTGAGCGCCGTCGGCGGCATCGCCGGGCTCAACGCCGGGGGCGCGGAGATAAGCGGCTGCACGGTCACCGGCACGCTCTACGGCCGCCACCGCGTGGGCGGCATTGCGGGCGAGAACCAAGGGACACTCCGTGACTGCCGCGGCATGATGGACGTCAACACCGAGTATATCCCCGCCGAACAGGACCGCGGCTTTGATATCTCCACGCTCAGGCTCAGCGGCGAAGAGGACATCATCGACATTACCGATATCGGCGGCATCGCGGGACTGAGCACCGCGCTCATAGAAGACTGCGCCAACAGCGGCGCAGTGGGCTATCCGCACGTCGGCTACAACGTCGGCGGCGTTGTTGGGCGGCAGAGCGGACGCGCCGTCGGCTGCGCGAACCACGGCGAGGTCACCGGACGCAAGGACGTCGGCGGCATCGTCGGGCAGATAGAGCCGCACGCCGAGTGGAACTTCACCGGCAGCGGGCTGTCAAGCATGCGCTCTGGACTGTATGAGCTTGAATCATCGATGAACACCATGCTCGGCAATGTGAATGCCGGAATGACGGACACCGCCTACCTGATGCAGGACGCGATCGGCATCATATCCGACTGCATCGATATCATCAACGGCTCGGCCGATGGAGATGCATTAGATCAGCTCGGCGCGAACTTCGAGCAGCTTATATCGATAATACATTCGCTTGCCGGGATAGCCGGCGGAGGAACGCTCGCATCCGATATGCAGGATGTCGCTGCGGCCATGACGGACGTCTCCGCCGCAATGACGGAGATGCTCTACGGCCTGGGCAGTGCCTCGGACGCGCTGAACATAACCGATGTGTCCGACCTGAACGACCCAGATACCGCGCGCTGCGCCGTGGTGAACGGCCTGAACCGCGCCGCCGTCAGCGCCGATACGAACGCCGGGGGCATCGCGGGAAACATAGCGCTGGACATTTCCTTTGACCGCGAGGATCAGCTCAATATCTCCTCCGTCGTCCTCGACAGCGGACGCTATGAGGTGCTCGCGCTGATAAGCGGCTGCAGGAACTATGCCGCGGTGAGCGCGGTGAAATCCTGTGCAGGCGGCATCGCGGGCAGGATGGACTACGGCCTTGTCTCTCTCTGCGGCTCCGCCGGGAGCGTGAGCGCCGGGAACGAATACGCCGGGGGCATCGCCGGTCTCAGCACCGGGACGCTGCGCGGATGCACGGCGCGTGCGAACGTCTCCGCATCGAGCTACATTGGCGGCATCGCCGGGAGCGGCAGGAACATTGAGAGCTGCCGCGCCATGCCGCACCTTGAGGGCTACGCGGAGTTTCAGGGCTCCATCGCCGGGTTTGCCGACGGCAGCGTCAAGGATAATCTGTATTCCGACTGCACCATTGGCGGTGTGGACGGCTTCAGCTTTTCCGGGCAGGCCGAGCACATGGACTATGAGGAATTTGCCGCGCTCGACGGCACGCCCGACAGCTTCAAGAAAATAAGCGTCAGCTTCTCGGTCGAGGGAAAGACAGTTGAGACTGTCGAGGTGCCTTTCGGCGGCTCGATAGAGAAGCTCCCGGAGGTACCGGACAAGGACGGCATGCGCTGGCGCTGGGACGATTTTGACAGCAGCGCCGTATATTTCAGCATGACAGTCGGCGGCAGCTATGTCCGCCCGGTCACGACTCTTGCGAGCGAGGGGGAGGAACCGTTGTTCCTCGCCGAGGGCGTCTTTGACGAGACCGACAGCCTGCTTGCCGTACCGCTCGCGCCGGATTGCGCGGCGCTCGGGATAGATGCGGAGGAGCTTATCTCGGCCTATACAGTCGAGGTGCCGGGCTATGACGGAGAACTCACTGTGCGTATGCTGACAGAGGAGAGCGGCAGACTCTATGAGCTGCGCGATGGCGCGCTCAACGAGCTGAGCTATACCCGCGACGGCAGCCGCATTGTGTTCACGCTCGAAAACAGCGGCTCGGTCGTGCTGCTTTCGGCGCAGCGCGGAGCATCGCTTCTGCTGCCGGTGGCTGCGGCCGCGGTCGTCGTGATCGGTGCCGCTGCGTTCTTCGTGGTAAGGAAAAAGAAAGCCGCGAAGAACAAGGCAGGATGATATCAGAAAAGGCATACTGCACCCGCAGTATGTCTTTTTATATTATTATGAAACTTTTTCCATCGGAACACGTCATTATTATAGAATAACATGATCGGAGTGACTGCCATGAAAAAGCTGCTGACACTCATGCTTGCGCTGCTCATGCTCCTGACGCTGTGCGCCTGCGGAGAAGAAAACGCGGAGCCCGAAAGCCCGGAGGAGACATATTACTGGCGCACCGAGGCGGTAAGCCGCAGCGCTGCCGGGGAAGCGCTCGTGTGCATGGGCGGAACGCTGGTGAGCATCGGAAGTGACTTCGCCGCGGCGCGCACAGTGGAGCTGGACGAGCTATACAGCGCGCAGGCACTGTATAAGGAAGTCCTAAGCCTTGATGAGAACACTTATCTTTTAGTCCCCGAAAAGGCCGACACACTCCCATCGGAAAACTCAGGGGAGCTTGTGTGCCTGACGCGGGAATGGGCGACAGACAACAGGCGCACAGTGAACATCGCCTTTTACGGCAGAGCGTCCGAAATGCTGGGGGTATTGAAAGCACAGTATATGCAGCTGTCGCCCGACCACCGCGTCGAATGCCTTGATTACGGCGCGGATGAGGATGGACTCACGCGTCTGCTGAGCGACTGCGCGGCCGGGGAGGAGATAGACCTCATCGTCTCCGACGGGTACTCGATCGATACTGCCGTAGGTTTCACCGATCTCTATCCATTCCTTGATGCCGACCCGGAGCTTTCGCGCGAAAGCTTCGTGCCGGGGCTGCTGCCGGGGATCGAACGCAATGGGCGGCTCAATGAGATATGGAGCGGCTTTTCAATCTATACTTTTGCGGCAGACAGCGCACCGGTGTACACGCAGGAGAGCGCCCAAATGGAGCGGATATTCATCGAGAGCATGCAGCCCTATCTGTACGGGGACTCTGAAATGGACACGGCGCTCGATATCGCGCGGGGCAAGCTCGAGATATTTGCGGCTGAACACAGTGCTTGACATATTTCTGCCGGCGCGCTATATTGTACCTGATAGTTAAAAAATTTTAACTATCAGGTACTTTTAATTTACAGAAACGGAGATGCAGATAAACATGAATAAGATCGCTGTGGTCACAGGCGGCAGCGGCGGCATAGGCCGCTGCACGGCGGCTTCGCTCAAGGCGGCGGGCTGCACCGTTTATGAGATATCCCGGCGCGATATCCCGTCCGACGGCATCATACACATGAGCGCGGACGTGACGGATGAAGCGCAGGTGCGCCGCGTCATAGACGAGATCGCCGCGCGCGAGGGGAGGATCGATATCCTCGTCAACAACGCCGGCTTCGGCATATCCGGCGCGGCAGAGCTGACGGAGAGCCGGGACTCTCATGCGCAGCTCGAGCTGAACGTCTTCGGCACGGATAACGTCACGCGCGCGGTGCTGCCGCATATGCGCGCGCAGGGCGGCGGCAGGATCGTGTGCATGAGCTCCATCGCCGGCATAGTGCCGATCCCGTTCCAGCTCTGGTACTCGGTCAGCAAGGCGGCAATAATCGCTTATGTTCTCGCACTCCAGAACGAGGTGCGGCCTTTCGGGATAAGCGTCTGCGCAATAATGCCGGGCGATATCGCCTCCGGTTTTACCGATGCCCGGCGCAAATCCGCCGCCGGGGACGATGTCTACTCCGGGCGCATTGAGCGCTCAGTTGCCGTCATGGAGCATGACGAGCGCACCGGCATGACGCCCGAGTACGCGGGCAGCTTCGTTGCAAAATATGCGCTGAAGAAGAACTCACGTCCGCTCGTCGCAATGGGCTTTGCCTACAAGGGCGCGGCCGCGATCGCAAAGCTGTTCCCGCGCCGCCTGTCCAACTGGATCGTCGGACAGATATACGCGAAGTAAGGGAGCAGAAAACGCTTCGACATGATATGTTTGCATTGATGGGTGATTTGTGGGATAATACGAAGCATAGCTTAGGTATTTGGAGCGCGCCCGGAATGAAGACAAAACGCAGATGGTATATCATCGCCGCCGCAGTGCTGCTTGCAGCCGCGGCGGCTGTCGGAATATTGGGGTATTTATGCTGTGGCTCCCTAAGCCTGCCCAGCGGCAGGGAGCTTGCCATTGAGCAGAGCTATGCCTATGCGCGCCGTGCCCAGCAGGCGGGGGACTATGAGACCGCACGGCGGATGTTCACGGAGCTTGGCGATTATAAGGATGCGCGCAACCTTGAGCTTGCCTGCCGCAGCCTTGAGGCACGGCAGCTCATGGATGACGGGGAGCTGCTCGCCGCGCTGGAGCTGTTTGAATCTCTCGGCGATTATCCCGGCGCTTATGAGGGACTTGACTCTGTAAAGGGGCAGCTGTACCAAAAGGCTCATGACTGCGCCTGCGCCGGGGACTATGAGCAGGCCTGCGGGATATGGCAGCGGCTCGAGGACTATGCCGACAGCCGTGTGCTCGAATGGCGCTGCGAAAGAATGCTCGAATGGAGCCGGGATGAGTCCGCCGTGCCGATGTTCAGCGAGGAGAACCGCTTTACTAACTCGTACTGGAAAGAGGTCTATGCCTGCGATGTGGGCTATGTTGTGCTTCCCGAGGAGTGCAATGCGGACACGCGCTTTTTCATATACTTCCCCGGCGGGCGAGACACGCAGATATATGAGGACTTTCTCTACTATTATATAATGAACCCCGCGCCGAACACGATAGCGCTGTTTCTCTACACGAACGGCCTTGATTATATGGAGGAGAAGACCAAGCTCGCCGTGGATGAGCTCGACCGCGCGGCGGCGGAGTGCGGGGTGTTCGCGCATGACGTTATGCTCTGCGGCTCGAGCCTCGGTGCGTACCCTGCTATGCACGCGGCCATATACTGCAGGGAGGACTTCGGCATCACCGTGCCCTGCGTCCTTTCCCTTGACGCGGGGAGCGACTGGCAGGAGACCGAATACACGCTCAGCAGGGAAGAGTGCCTGAAGACCGCGCAGCTCGGTACGCAGTTCTATCTGTTCGAAAGCCCCTTTGTCGGCATGGACCGCGCGCCGATAAGGGAAATGGTGCAGACCGGGAACGACGTCACGATAGTCGGCTGCGTGTATGACCAGCATGAGCGCATATCATTCGACGCGCTCGGCATGGGCGTCATAGACTGGGCGCTCGGCGGACGAAGCGAGCCCTATGCGTCGGATATATACAGCTTTGATCACCTGATTCCATGATTTTTCTGACGGGAACTTTAGCTGAATATTGAATCAACAATGTAAAAAACATATTGTAAAGTTCGGTAACAGAGCAGCAGGGGAGCTTGAGGGGGCAAGGCACGCCTCAAATTGGATAACCGCCGTCGAAAGCCCTGATACATCAGGGCTTTCGATAATAGCATTTTGAACGGGTTCAAAATGCTCGGCGGAAAGCGCGGTCAAAAAACTCACAGTTTTTTGACAAGCTAATGAATTGCTGTATTGACACGAATACAGAAAAAATGTATAATGTATTAAAATTATACTCATGGCGGCAAATGAACGACAAAAGGCCCGTGCTGAAAAAACAGGACCCTGTTTTTTACACTTTGTTTCAAAGTGTAATGGGTCTTGCTTTTCTGCGCAGCCGGACGGAGGCATTCGGCGCCGGGTATAAAAATTTTAAGGAGGACAAACATGAAGAAATTTATCGCACTGCTCATGGCTCTCTGCATGGTATTCGCTCTGTGCGCATGCGGCGAGTCTGCTTCCAACAATGCGACCACTGCTCCCGCAGCCGATACTGCAAAGGCTGATGACACCGCAGCTGACGACACTGCTTCCACCGGCAATGTCCACATCGGCATAGTCACCGGTTCCGTCTCTCAGTCCGAGGACGACCGCCGCGGCGCCGAGGCTTTCCAGGCGATGTACGGCGAGGATATGGTCAAGCTGGCCATCTACCCCGACAACTTCACTGAAGAGCTCGAGACCACCATCCAGACCATCGTTAACCTCTCCGATGACCCCGACATGAAGGCCATCATCGTTAACCAGGCTGTTCCCGGCACCACCGAAGCTTTCCGCCGCATCAAGGAAAGCCGTCCTGACATCCTCTGCATCGCAGGTGAGTCTCACGAAGACCTGCCCGAGATCGGCTCCGCTGCTGACCTCGTCTGCAATAACGACTTTGTCGCCCGCGGCTACCTCATCATCCGCACCGCTCACGAACTGGGCTGCGACACCTTCGTCCACATCTCCTTCCCGCGCCACATGTCTTACGAGACCATGAGCCGCCGTGTTGCCATCATGCAGGCTGCATGCGATGAGTTCGGTATGCAGTTCGTCCTCGAGACCGCTCCCGACCCCACCTCTGACGTCGGCGTTGCAGGCGCACAGGCTTACATCCTTGAGAAGGTTCCTGAGTGGGTCGAGAAGTACGGCCAGAACGCTGCTTACTTCTGCACCAATGACGCTCACACCGAGCCTCTGCTCAAGCAGCTGCTCGAGTACGGCGGCTACTTCATCGAGGCTGACCTGCCCTCTCCCACCATGGGCTACCCCGGCGCTCTGGGCATCGACCTGACCGCTGAGGCAGGCGACTATGCAAAGATCCTCGCAAAGGTCGAAGAGGCTGTCTGCGAGAAGGGCGGCGCTGATCGCTTCGGCACCTGGGCTTACTCCTACGGCTACACTGTTTCCGCCGGTCTTGCTCAGCACGCTCTGAACGTCATCAACGGCGAGAGCGAGCTCTGCGACATCGACGATATCGCAAAGGCATACGAGGTCTTCTCCCCCGGTGCTGCTTGGAACGGCTCCAACTACACCAATGCCGAGACCGGCGTCAAGGCTGAGAACACCTTCCTTGTCTACCAGGATACCTACATAATGGGCAATCCCGGCCACTACATGGGCTCCACATCTGTTGAGGTCCCCGAGAAGTACTTCACCATCAAGTAATTAAGCATAAGCCTATAACAAAGGGGGAGGAAAAATCCTCCCCCGACGTTTCATTTTTTGTTCCGACAGCGGATCGACAGCCCCCTCTGCGTAAAATGACGGGAGCGCTCAGCGGAAGCGGCGCTGCTTCTGTGATCTCCCGGTTAAGTTAGGATTTGAAAGATATGATAAATGCCAATGCTCCATTACTGGAGATGAAGAACATCAAGAAGGACTTCTTCGGCAACCAGATTCTGACGGATATCAACCTCACGCTCATGCCCGGCGAAGTGCTCGGCCTCTGCGGCGAGAACGGCGCCGGTAAGAGCACGCTGATGAAGATACTCTTCGGTATGGACGTCATCAGAGAAACAGGCGGATACGGCGGAGACATTCTCGTCAACGGTGAGAAGGTCACTTTCAACACGCCCTTTGACGCGCTTGCCGCCGGTATCGGCATGGTGCATCAGGAGTTCTCGCTGATCCCCGGCTTTACCGCGACTGAGAATATCCTTCTCAACAGAGAACCCAAGAAAACAAATGTGCTTTCTCAGGTGTTCGGCGAACGTCTGGACACCCTTGATTATAATGAGATGAACGGCCGCGCCGCGGCCGCGATAGACAAGATGGGCTTTTCCATTGACCGCAGCATGGTCATAAACGATATGCCCGTCGGCCACAAGCAGTTTACCGAGATCGCCCGCGAGCTTTCAAAGGACAATCTCAAGCTCCTCATCCTTGACGAGCCTACCGCCGTTCTCACTGAGAAAGAAGCGGAAGCTCTGCTCGACTCCATAAGAGGCATGTCCGAAAAGGGCATCGCCGTTATTTTCATCACGCACAGACTGCATGAGATCCTGTCCGTGTGCGATACCGTTGTTGTCATGCGCGACGGCTACGTTGTCAAGAACGTCCCCGCGAAAGACACCGACGTCTCCGATATCACGAAATGGATGGTCGGCCGCAATGTAAGCAGCGCCGCCAATAATGATATAAGGACCCTGCCGGATGCAAAGACCATTATGAGCATACGCAAGCTCTGGGTCGATATGCCCGGCGAGATAGTCCGCAATGTTGACCTTGACATCAAGGAGGGCGAGATCCTCGGCATCGGCGGCCTTGCCGGTCAGGGCAAGCTCGGCATTCCCAACGGCGTTATGGGTCTGTACGAAGCCGGCGGCACCGTCGAGTTCGAGGGCAAGCCCATTCCCCTCAACAGCCCGCGCAGCTGCCTTGATGCGAACATCGCTTTCGTCTCTGAGGACAGGCGCGGCGTCGGCCTCCTGCTTGATGAAACGCTTGAATGGAACGTCGCTTTCCCAGCGATGCAGGTGCAGGATAAGTTCCTCAAGAAGCTCCTCGGCGGGCTCATCAAGTGGAGAGACGAAAAGGCCATCGGTGAAGTCACCGATAAGTACATAGAAGAGCTTATGATCAAGTGCACCGGCTCCAAGCAGAAAGCACGCGAGCTCTCCGGCGGCAACCAGCAGAAGATCTGCCTTGCCAAGGCATTTGCTCTCGAACCGAAGTTCCTCTTCGTTTCCGAGCCTACGCGCGGTATCGACGTTGGCGCAAAGTCGCTGGTGCTCGAAGCGCTCAAGAAATTCAACCGTGAGTCCGGCGTCACCGTCGTTATGATCTCCTCCGAGCTTGAGGAGCTGCGTCAGGTGTGCGACCGTATCGCCATCGTGTCCGGCGGCCGCATCGCGGGCATACTCCCCGCGTCGGATTCCTCCGAGGACTTCGGCATGCTCATGGTCAGTCAGGTAAAGTGAGGTGGAAGGATGAACAGACAATTATCCGGCGAGAACACCACATTCATGGACAGACTCAAAGCTGCTGTCAACTCCTTCGGCCTGCCGAGACTTATCATCGCGTGCTTCCTCCTGCTCCTGTTTATCGCCGCTCCCTTTGTCGGCGCGGATTTTGCGACCCAGATCACCAACACCATCAACCGCTTCAGCTGGAACGCGATCCTCGTGCTCGCGATGGTGCCGATGATCCACTCCGGATGCGGCCTCAACTTCGGCCTGCCCCTCGGCATCATCTCCGGCCTTCTCGGCGCGACGCTCTCTATCGAGTTCGGCTTCACCGGACCTATGAGCTTTGTCATGGCAATAGTCATCGCCACTCCCTTTGCACTCATCCTCGGCGCAGGCTACGGCTGGCTGCTCAATAAGATCAAGGGCGGCGAGATGATGATCGCGACTTACGTCGGCTTTTCGTCTGTCTCCTTCATGTGCATGATGTGGCTGCTGCTGCCGTATAAAAGCCCGACGATGGTCTGGGGCTTTGCCGGCAAGGGCCTGAGGACCACGATCTCACTTGAGGGCTTCTATGACAAGGTGCTTGCAAACTTCCTGCAGATCAACATCGGCAATCTCTCCATCCCGACCGGCACTCTGCTGTTCTTCGCACTGCTGGCTTTCCTGATGTGGGCTTTCCTCCACACCAAGACCGGCACTGCAATGACCGCCGTCGGCTCGAACCCGACCTTTGCAAAGGCCGCGGGCGTCAATGTCGACAAGATGCGCATGCTCTCCGTCATTATGAGCACATGGCTTGCCGCCGTCGGCATCCTCGTCTATGAGCAGGGCTTCGGCTTCATCCAGATCTACACCGCGCCTTTCTACATGGCGCTGCCCGCCGTCTCCGCCATCCTTATCGGCGGCGCGTCGGTCAACAAGGCGTCCATCGCGAATGTCATCATCGGTACCTTCCTGTTTCAGGGTATCGTTACCATGACGCCGACCGTCATGAACTCCATGATCCACATGGACATGAGCGAGGTCATCCGTATCATCATCTCCAACGGTATGATCCTCTACGCTCTTACCAGAAAAACGGAGGGCTCGAAATGAAAAATAAAAACGTAAGCAAGGAAGCCGTCCCTTTCGGTAAGAGAGTTCTGGGCTTTGTGCAGAACAACTCCGTGCCGCTCATGTTCGTGCTCATCTGCATCATCTGCATCCCGATATCCGGCTTCTCCGTCGGCTATCTTATAAACGAGATCGTCACCCGTATGGGCAGAAACATCTTCCTCATCCTCTGCCTGCTCTTCCCGATAATGGCCGGTATGGGTCTGAACTTCGGCATGACCCTCGGCGCAATGGCCGGCGAGATCGCGCTGATCTTTGTGGCTGACTGGCAGGTGTGGGGCATCCCCGGCGTAGTGCTGGCGATGATCCTGTCCGTGCCGTTCTCGGTTCTCCTCGGCATGCTCTGCGGCAAGCTCCTCAACATGTCCAAGGGCAGAGAAATGATAACCAGCTATATCATCAGCTTCTTTATAAACGGCGTGTATCAGCTGATCGTGCTGTACATGATGGGTTCTATTATCCCCATCAAGCATTTCTCGCTCAAGCTGCCCCGCGGCTATGGCATCAGAAACACCGTCAGCCTCCTCAATATGCGCCAGTGCGTGGATAACCTGCTTGCCGTGAACATCGGCGGCGTCAAGATCCCCGTGCTCACCTTTATCATCATTGCGCTGTTCTGCCTGTTTATCGTCTGGTTCAGAAAGACCAAGCTCGGCCAGGATATGCGCGCCGTCGGTCAGGACATGGAGGTCGCGCGTGACGCCGGCATCAAGGTCGAGCGCACGAGAATAATCTCCATCGTCATGTCCACCGTGTTCTCCGGCTTCGGCATGATAATCTACCTGCAGAACATGGGCAACATCGCCACCTACTCCTCGCATTCGCAGATCGGCATGTTCTGCATCGCGGCTCTGCTCGTCGGCGGCGCATCCGTTGACAAGGCCTCGATCGGCAACGTGTTCCTCGGCGTCATCCTGTTTCATACGATGTTCATCGTCGCGCCCTCCGCCGGTGCGAAGATAACGGGCGACTCGATGATCGGCGAATACTTCCGCGTGTTCGTGTCCTATGCGGTCATCACCGTCGCGCTCATCATGTATGAGACGAAGAAGCGCAAGCAGAAGAGCCAGCTCGGACAGCAGTTAGCGCGGGAACAGCTTGAGGAGGAGAAGAAATGAACAAGACAAAAACCCTCCTTATAAGGATCATTACCGTTGCTTTCTTCGTGGCGCTGGCAGTGCTGATGTACTTCCTCGGCCGCGGCCACACCGTGTATATCGACAACAAGAAGCTCGAATATAACGGCACGACCTACGACACGCCGTATAAGGTCGAGGTCTATGTCGGCGGCGAGCGCATCGCGAAGCTCTATGACAAGGAGCGCGGCGCATCCACCTGCATCGGTGCGAACTTCTCCATGGACCTTGTCGTCACCCAGGAAAAGGGCGGCAGCGAGGAGAGCTACACATACTCCATCAAGCTCCCCTATGACAAGGACGGACTTATCATCAACATCCCCGCCCTGATGGCAGGGCTCGGTGAGGACGCATATATGACCGAGTTCATCTCTACCGCTCCGGAAGAGACGGTCGATGAAGAGGTCGTCACCGACGAATTCGGCATCACCATGGACGAACCCTCCGCGGACGAAGCTGCCGCGGGCTGAAAAGAATAAGCATCAAAAAAAAGACGGAGCCGTGCTCCGTCTTTTTTTGCAGTTGCAAAGACAACAACCATTCGCTATAATGTTTTTATAAACGGTGAAAGGGGAAGCAGCATGAGAAGAAGATCAAAGCATACTGTACTGCTGCCGCATCAGGCAAAGCAGGAGAAGACCAATGCCCTGAGCCTTGCCGCCCCGAAAGGGATAGCGGGCCGCGCCGCGATGCAGGCGATAAAGAACATCGATACAAAGAAGGTTGCCGCCGTCGCAGGCGGTGTGGTACTCACGACGGGAGTTATCAGCCTTGCCGGGAAGTACAGATTCTATAAGGGCATCGTCGCCGGGGAGCTCAAAAAGCAGCTGAGCGCGGTGAACAAAAAGCTCGACGCTCTCCAGAAGCAGAACGAGGAGCTTCAGGCCGAGATCGCCGAACTGAAGGCCGAACAGAAAAAGCAGAACAGATAACTACAGTTACCACGCACCGGATTTTTCGGTGCGTGGTATTAAAATGATTGACACCGCAAATGCGGAATGCTAAAATGACACGCATGAAAAAAAGGAAGTGTTGTTCTATGCTCAGCGGAAATATCAGCAGAGACCCCGACGGCGCGCTCCGCTTCGCCGGTCAGGACGCGGCAAAATTAGCGGAAAAATACGGCACCCCGCTGTATCTTATGGATGAGGGGCGCATAAGGGATAACTGCCGCATGTACCTCCATGCGTTCAAAGACGCTTTCGGGGAGCGCGGCAAGGTGCTCTATGCGAGCAAGGCGGCGTCCTTTAAGCGTATGTATGAGATAGTCGCCGAAGAGGGGCTGTGTGCCGACGTTGTTTCCGCCGGTGAGATTCGCACGGCGCTGAAAGCCGGTTTCCCTATGGACAGGCTGTATTTCCACGGCAGCAGCAAGACCGACAGTGAAATAAGCTATGCCGTCGCCTCGGGCGTTGGCTGCTTCGTTGTCGATAACGCGGAGGAGCTGTACGCCGTGAACCGCGAAGCGGGCAGCGCCGGTATCCGTCAGCGCGTGCTGCTGCGCGTCACCCCCGGCATAGACCCGCACACCTATGATGCGGTGAGCACCGGCAAGGTCGACTCCAAGTTCGGCGTCGCGATCGAGACCGGGCAGGCCAAGGAATTTGTGAGCGAAGCCCTGCGGCAGGAAAATCTCGAACTGTGCGGGCTGCACTGCCACGTCGGCTCACAGGTTTTCGATGAGGACGTCTATGAGCGCACGGTGGATATAATGCTCGCCTTTATGGCGGAGGTGCGGGACAGCCTCGGCGTGACGCTGGATGAGCTGAACCTCGGCGGCGGCTACGGCGTGCGCTATCTCGAAAGCGACAAGCACATCGATATCCCCGCAAGGATCAAGGCTCTCGGGGAGCACATCAAGGCGCTTGCCCAGAAGCTCTTTTATCCCATGCCGGTCATCCTCATGGAGCCGGGGCGCAGTATTGTCGCCGACGCGGGCATGACGCTCTATACCGTCAGCTCCGTCAAGCGCATACCGGGCTACAAGAGCTACGTCGCGGTCGACGGCGGCATGACCGATAACCCGCGCTACGCTCTCTACGGCTCGAATTATACCGTGCTCGACGTTATGGCTCCGAAGAAAACGGAGACCTTTGACCTCGTCGGCCGCTGCTGCGAAAGCGGCGATATCATCCAGCCTGAGGTCAGCCTGAATGCCGAGATAAAGCGCGGCGACCTCGTCGCCGTGTGCACGACCGGCGCGTATAACTATTCCATGGCTTCAAATTATAACCGCGTGCCGCGCCCGCCGATCGTGATGCTCGGCGAGGGGGGCGATTATCTCGCCGTCCGCCGCGAGACGCTCGACGATATCGTGAGCATGGATGTATAATCAAAAAAACAGGCTCTGTGTCAATAGTTGGGGTAGAGC
>CAVFGM010000126.1:5431-7186 GCA_963621955.1 Bacteroidaceae bacterium | reverse complement strand
ATGGTAGCTGATGACGGGGGAGATGCCGTAGATATAACCGCCGTAGCGTGCGGAAAGAATGGTCTGCGCGGAGAGAATGACGGCCGCGGCCGCGACGCCGTCCGAGCCGACAAGCCGCATGAGGATGACGTTCATCGCAATCATGGTCACGGTGACGGCGAGCATGCCGACCATCTCACTCATGCCATTAGAACAGGCCTTGACAAGAGCCTTTCCGTTGAACTTCGGGCGGACAAAATAGAGCGTGCCTTTGCGGTTCGTGAAAAAGAACACGACGGCTATCACGGATTGCAGGATATAACCCGCCGCGCTTGCGTAGGCCGCACCCGCGATACCGAGGGGAATGACAGCGATAAGCACATAGTCAAGCGCCATGTTTGTAACGCCGCCAGCTATGGACAGCCAGAAGCCGAGCCCGGGCTTTCCCGCTGCCACGAAGAACATTTGCAGAACCATGCTGACCATGCCGAATGGGATCAGCATGAAAATGGGGATAGCATAAGCCTCGCAGAGCGGGTAGAGAGCGTCGTCCGCGCCCATGGCATAGAGGATGGGCTCGCGGAAAATGATACCGGCGACACAGAAAACGGCGCTGACCAAAACGCTGAACAATGTGAAGAACGAAAAGTTCTCCCGCGCTTTCTCGCTGTCTCCCGCGCCCATCTGATTTGAGACAAGCGCGCAGCCGCCTGTCGAGATCATTACCCCGACGGCAAGTGTGATTGACAGCAGCGGCCATGCTATGCTGACGGCGGAGAGTGCGTCAGTTCCCAACAGGTTTGAAACAAACAGCTGGTCGACGATGCTGTAGATATTCATAAAAAGGTTGGACAGTATTGTCGGCAGAGCGTATTTCAGCAGCGACGCTGTCGATACCTTGATGTTCAGAGAGTTTTCCATGCATTTCTCCTTGGTCATAAATGAGACGGTAAATAACGTTGACTATTATACACAAGGAGAGAGGTCTGTCAAGAGCGGACCAGTTAATATATGGGGAAAGCGGGAGATTATTATTCGCCGCGGCGCTTGACGCAGAGCTGCATTACGGCGGCGATATGCTCAATGTGGTCAGCGCAGTTATTCTTGAGCCACTCGGTGATGATCGCCATAAGACCGTTGATGCAGAAAGCAACAAGATAGCGCCGGTCGGCTTCAGGGACACTATAGCGGTCAAGAATGGGCATGATAACATGGCGCAGAAGGCCTGTGTAGCTGTCATTGAGATGCAGCGTACCGGCATTTTCAATGCTGGTGCGGAACAGCCGCTGGTTTTCCTTTATGTAGCTCAGGTAAGGCGTCAGGTATTCCGGAGTCACAAGATACAGCTCATCGAGCGGACAATCGTGCAGTTTTGCTATAAATGACGCGGAGTCATGCTGCATATAGGCAAGAAACTGATCGTTCAGATATTGGGTGCACTCGGCCAGCAGATCGCCCATTGTTTCATAATGCAGATAAAAGGTCGAGCGGTTGACACCTGCAGCCTCGCACAGCTCTTTCACGGTGATGTAGGCAAAGTCTTTCTTCTCAAGAAGCTGTAAAAACGCTTTATCCATTTTTGCGGCGGTGGAAAAATATTTGCTTTCCGATTTATTCAATGGCTTCGACCTGCTTTCTCGAATTCTTGCTGTGAATAAGCATATAAACTGCGATCGCAATGACGAGTACGCAGACAGCGCTGCCGGTTATTGTGTTCATCATCTTGTGTGCTCCAGCTCCGGGGCACGCCGGCGATAACAGACGACCAAATATGCC
>CAVFGM010000126.1:0-5421 GCA_963621955.1 Bacteroidaceae bacterium | reverse complement strand
GCCGAGCGCCAGATAATACACAGCCATGGAAATGAACCACACCGAAGTGTAACGAATACCGGCGATGACACGGAAGATCATGTAAAAGAAATTGACGGTCATCCCTTGATAGATGCTGATACTGCCGCGAAAGGCGGGGTCATGCAGATACTGTCCAGTGACCTTGGCCGCGGAGATTTCCCGAACAAGCCTGTTTTTCATTATAGCGGATTTTATTCTGCTTGTCAGCCACGGAATTGCCGCCAGCCAAATCGTAAGCGAGTATGCCGACATACCGTAGATCAGGTATGCCGGTATACTTCTGCTGTCTTTGGCCGCAAAGATAAGGATAAGCGCGGCGAAAGAGAGCGGCGGGACGGCGATCACTACCCACCGCGGCGGGTAAAGCAGGCTTTTAAGCAGCGTTTTTGCCTTATCCATGCTCAGCTTTCGCTGATTTCTTTGGCCAGCTCCATGATCTCAAAGGCGTATTTCTGCTTGCCTTTTGCCAGCAGCTTCTTGTAGATGGGGTAATTGACGCTTACACCCACGATCCCGATGACGCCGAGGATGATGCCGAGGACGAACATGGCTGTCGTGCCGCTGCCGATGACCTTCATGGAAAGGCACATTCCAACGCCCAGGATGAGCGAGGCAATAACGCCGAGGGTATAGGTGAAAACGGTGGCAGGGAGCTTTGCCCTTGCGTCCAGCTTACGGAGTGCGACTACCTTAGAGGTGTCCTTGGGTGCATATTCGTTTGCGAGTTGTTCTGCGTAGATCTTATCTGTGTTCATTATTTGTTCCTCCTTTATTTGATGGCTTTATTATAGAGGAGGAAAAGCACGAACTGAACAACACGCAGAGCGGGATATGTCGGTTTCAAAGAAAAGGCGGCATCATCTCGGGGGGGCAGTGCGGAAATTTGTTTCTGTTCATGTTAAAACCGCCGCCTCCTGATTTTGAGGAGACAGCGGTTTTGCGAGTGATGTTATGCTTCCTGTGCGGGAGCGACCTTCGCATAGCCGTTCCATGCAAACAGGGCTTCTTTGCTTTCATCGGCGAGCATCTTGTCGATGTTGCAGAGGTACAGGTAGTGATCGCCGGACTCCACGGTTTTCTCCAGCGTGACCTCAAAGGCGATACGGCTATCTTCGGGGATCTGAATATCCGTCCCCTCAATGCTCTGCAAGGCAATGGGCGTCTCTGCCAGTTTGTCCTTTTTGCCGCCGTTGGCGCTGCCATAAGCCATCACTGCGTCTTTCAGACTGACACCGGGAGCTGCCAGAACAGCCTTTTTGGTTCTGCGGATGTTCTCGCCGCTGTTGGCTGCCTTGCCCATAGCAAAGGCCAGCATAGGCGGATTGAAAGACGAGTACATGAAGAAAGATACAGGAGCCATGTTAAGCTTCCCGTCTTCCTTTTTTGTGCAGACCAGTACCAGCGGGTCGGGGGAAGTCAGAGCGGTTGCCTGACCAATATTGATTTCTTTCATAGTAAAACTCCTTTATTTTTTGCCGAAAGTACTTGATTTCTTCCGGTAGCTTTATTATACTAAGAGCGAAAATTAAATCAAGTACGCAGATTATTCTGACTGAGTACGAAATATCATACCGAAGGAGCTATTCGATGAGCAGGGAAATATCTTATGCGGAATATATGGAGCTGGTTCATAGCGGCCTTACAACACAGGCTGGGAATTGCCCGGTGACGCCGCTTTTGGAAATGCTGCAAGGACGATGGAAGTTTCAAATCATTTATGAGCTGTGTATTCAAAGCCCGATACGCTTCGGTGAACTCAAAAAGGCGCTGGGCGGCATTACGAATACAATGCTGACTTCTTCTCTGCGGGAATTGGAGCAGGACGGTCTGGTTGACCGAGTGCAATTCAACGAGATACCGCCCCATGTGGAATACTCGCTTTCTGACAAAGGGAAAGATTTGTTGCCGGTCTTTTATGAAATGACAAAATGGGGCTTTAAGTATTTGGAGTAAAACTGATGATAGATAAAATGCTGATCCGTGGAGCAAAGGTCCACAATCTGAAAAATATTGACGTAGATATTCCGCTTGGAAAAATCGTAGGCATAGCTGGTGTGTCTGGTTCGGGCAAATCCTCGCTCGCACTGGGGGTGCTGTATGCAGAGGGCTCGCGCCGTTACCTTGAAGCGCTCTCAACCTACACCCGCCGGCGCATGACGCAGGCTTCGAAAGCAAGCGTGGACGAGGTACTGTATGTCCCTGCCGCGCTGGCGCTGCATCAGCGCCCCGGAGTGCCGGGTATACGCAGCACTTTCGGCACGGGGACGGAACTGCTGAACAGTCTGCGGCTCATGTACTCCCGTCTTGCGTGCCACCGCTGCCCGAATGGGCACTATCTGGAGCCGAGTTTGGCCGTCGCGGCTGGGAAGGAGCTTATGTGTCCCGAGTGCGGCGCGCGGTTTTACGCCCCGTCTGCTGAGGAGTTGGCGTTCAACTCCCAGGGCGCCTGCGAGAAGTGCGGGGGCACGGGCAGCGTACGCACGGTGGATACGGCATCTCTGGTGCCCGATGAGTCCCTCAGCATCGATGAGGGTGCGGTCGCGCCGTGGAACAGCCTTATGTGGTCGCTGATGACTGATGTATGCCGGGAGATGGGCGTGCGCACCGATGTGCCTTTCCGTGAGCTGACAGCGCAGGAGCGGGAGATAGTCTTTCATGGCCCGGCAGAGAAGAAGCACATCTTCTACCATGCGAAGAACTCCAATCAGGCGGGGGAGCTGGACTTCACATACTTCAATGCTGTTTACACCGTTGAGAACGCGCTTGCTAAGGTCAAGGACGAAAAAGGCCTGAAGCGCGTGGAGAAGTTTCTGAAAGAGGATATTTGCCCGGAGTGTCACGGCACGCGGTTGTCCGCTGCCGCCCGCGCTCCGAAGCTGCGCGGGATATCGCTGGACGAGGCCTGCACAATGACGCTTTCAGAACTGGTGGAATGGGTGCGTGGCGTGCCGGGCAGTCTCCCGGAGGAGATGCGTCCCATGGCCGAGAGCATCTGCGAAGCTTTCCTCAGCACGGCGAAGCGCTTGATCGATTTGGGACTGGGCTATCTGACGCTTGACCGTTCTGCGGCTACGCTCTCCACCGGCGAGCGCCAGAGGATGCAGCTTGCCCGCGCCGTGCGCAACCGCACGACGGGCGTACTCTATGTACTGGACGAGCCGTCGATCGGGCTGCACCCGTCCAATATCGTGGGGCTTACCGGCGTGATGCACGACCTTGCTGCCGACGGCAACTCGGTCATTTTAGTGGATCACGACACGCAGATATTAAAGGAAGCGGACTGGATAGTTGAGATGGGACCCGAGGCGGGCGCAAAGGGCGGGCACATCATTGCGCAGGGGACGATACCTGAAATTGAAAATAACCCTGCGTCTCAGATAGGCGCGTTCCTCGCCGGGAGAGCCGAGACAAAGCTGAGAAGCTGCGCCGAAAAAGAAGCACTGTTCGCAAACGGAGCTATCCATCTTTCGACTTCTCAGATACACACGGTGAAGCCTTTGGAGGTCGATATTCCGAAAGGACGGCTCACAGTAGTCACCGGCGTGTCCGGTTCCGGGAAAACGACGATGGTGCTGGAAAGCCTTGTTCCGGCCCTGACCGCGATGATCGAGGGGAGAGCGCTGCCGCAGCATATCCGCGCGGTCGACGCCGATGGTATACAGCACGTAAAGCTCATCGATGCAACGCCGATAGGAATCAATGTCCGCTCGACCGTCGCCACCTACGCCGGGGTGCATGACGAACTGCGCAAGCTCTACGCAAAGTCGCCCGACGCAAAGGAGCGCGGATACAAGGCCAGTGACTTTTCCTACAATACCGGCTCGCTGCGCTGCCCCGGCTGCGACGGGACGGGCGTCGTAAGTCTCGACGTTCAGTTCCTGCCGGATGTGGATATCCCATGCCCGGACTGCCGCGGCTCCCGCTACGCGAGGGCAGCCTACGGTGTGAAGCTTACAAACAGAGTAGGCGCGGGTGTTTCTCTCCCGGAGCTTATGGATATGGACGTCAACTCCGCAATCGAGTTCTGCAAGGAAATGAATACCGTCGTCCAGAAGCTGAATGTTCTGAAGCAGCTCGGCCTTGGCTATCTCACGCTCGGCGAGGAGACGCCGAGTCTCTCTGGCGGCGAGGCACAGCGCCTGAAGCTGGCAAGCGAGATAGGCAGAACGCAGACGGATTCCGTGTTTGTGTTCGATGAGCCGTCCATCGGTCTGCACCCATTGGATGTGCAGGTACTGCTGAAAGTCTTTCAGGCGCTTCTGGGTAACGGCGCAACGGTCGTTGTCATTGAGCATGACCTTGACGTTATCCGCAATGCCGACTATGTCATCGATATGGGGCCGGGCGGCGGAGACGCGGGCGGCAGAATAGTGGCCTGCGGAACGCCGCGGGAGATACGCGAAAACGGCGGCAGCATTACGGGGCAGTATCTGTAATGCCGGAAAGCTGAGAGGGAGGAGCAATATGATAGGGCCTGACCCGAATAAAATTTATCCGAATGAAAACATCAAACAGGTCGTGTATATCAAAAACGTCATTACCCGCAAAAACATCATCGTCGGCGATTACAGCTATTACGACGATGTAAACGGAGCGGAACGCTTTGAGGAACATGTCACGCATCACTACGACTTCATAGGCGATAGACTCATTATCGGCAAATTCTGCGCCATCGCGAGGGGAATAGAGTTTGTCATGAACGGCGCGAACCACAGAATGAACAGCGTGACGACATACCCGTTCAACATAATGGGCGGCGGCTGGGAAAAGTTCGCGCCGACGCTCGATGAGTTGCCGCTCAAGGGAGATACGGTCGTCGGAAATGACGTGTGGATCGGGCAGAATGTGACCGTCATGCCGGGGGTACATATCGGCGACGGCGCTATCATCGCCGCAAATTCGGTTGTTGCAAAGGACGTTCCCGCTTACTGTGTCGCGGGAGGAAACACGTGTAGGGTTATACGGCAGCGGTTTGATGAGGAACTCACGGAATACCTGCTGAAGCTCAGATGGTGGGATTGGGAACCGGACAAAATTTTCCGCAACATGGAGGCTCTGTGCAGCGGCAATCTAACAAAGATAAAAGACATTCAGGACTGAGCAATAAAATTGCCCCGGCATCTGTGAGAGCAGATGCCGGGGCATTAAGTTACATTGCTTTGGAGGTGTGGTTTAGTACATGCCGCCCATGTCGCCGCCTGCTGCGGGCATAGGAGGATTCTTCTCGGGAATGTCGGCAACAAGGCTCTCAGTGGTCAGAACCATGGAAGCGACGGAAGCGGCGTTCTCAAGAGCGCTGCGGCAGACCTTGGTCGGGTCGACGATGCCAAGCTCAATCATGTCGCCGTACTTGTCGTTTGCGGCGTCGAAGCCGTAGTTGGTATCGGTGCTGTTGTAGAC
>CAVFGM010000125.1:0-3683 GCA_963621955.1 Bacteroidaceae bacterium | reverse complement strand
TGTCTAGCAGCTTCATTTTAAAGGATTTTTCTGTTATGCTCTACTCTTATTTTTTTCAACATGCTAAAAGTTGGAGTACCCGGGTTTACCCAGGTACCCCAACTTTTAGTTTACAACCTCTATAACATTAAAAATGCAGAGAGCTTTTGCTCTCTGCATTTTTATTGCTGATCATATTTTACCAGATACCCATAACATGCTGCATCAGCAGGCTGACAGCCGCAATGCAGACCCAGCAGCAGCCGCCAAGCAGCAGGGGCTTGCCGCCGCTCTTTACGAGCTTTACTATGTTGCTGTTCAGGCCGATGGCCGCCATAGCCATTATGATGAAAAACTTGCTGAGCTCCTTAAGCGGGCTGAACACCGACGCGGGCACGCCAAGCGCGGTGCAGGCAGTGGTAATGACCGATGCGCATATGAACCACAGAATGAACATGGGGAAGGCGTTTTTCAGCTTGAAGCTGCCCTGCGTCTTTCCCGCTTTCTTCGCCCGCATCAGGGAAAGCACCAGCGTGATCGGGATGATGGCCAGCGTGCGGGTAAGCTTGACGGTCACGGCCTTATCCAGTGTCTGACTTCCAAGCCCCCACATGCTGTCCCAGGTCGAGGCCGTCGCCGTGACGGAGGAGGTATCATTCACCGCGGTGCCGGCAAAGATGCCGAAAGCCTCGCCGGAAGTCGTGTCAAAGCCAAGAGCCTGTCCCAGCAGCGGGAACAGCAGCGCTGCCAGTACATTGAAAAAGAAGATGACCGAAATGGACTGCGCCACTTTCTCGTCATCCGCATTGATCACCGGAGCCGTGGCGGCAATGGCGCTGCCTCCGCAGATGGACGAACCGACGCCGATCAGCGTGCAGGTGTCGCTGTCGATGTGCAGCAGCTTATGCATGGCAAAGGCCGCCAGCAGTGACGCGGCAATGGTACACACGATAATGGGCAGGGACTGCCTGCCTGTCTGAAGCACCACGCTGAGGTTCAGACCGAAGCCGAGCAGAACTACGGCGGCCTGCAGCACCTTTTTGGATGTGAAGCCTATGCCCGGCCTGCACTTCTCGCCCGGTGTCCAGAGCAGGGCAATGATCATGCCGATAAGGATAGAGAAAACCGGCCCGCCTATCACCGGCACCAGCTTGCCCAGCAGCCATGATGGAACGGCAATGGCAAGGCATACGGCTATTCCCGGCAATTTTTTCTTGATGGATCGCATAATGTTTTTCTCCTCTCTATTCAGCGATGGTCACATTTACGGCACTGGATCATAGGTGTGTCGCCCTCGTCCTTATAAAACACGCCCGCCCATTGGCAGATGCTCTGCAAAATCGGGACAACGGACGCGCCCTTTTCCGTCAGCGAATACTCCACGCGCGGCGGTATCTCATCGTAGGATCTGCGTTCCACAATGCCGTTGGCGATGAGCCCTTTCAGCGTGGAGGCCAGCACCGCATCGGTGATATTGCCCATCTCGCGGCGCAGCTCGCTGTACCGCAGCGTACCCAGTGCCGCCAGCACGCAGATAATGCGTGAGTTCCACTTACCGCCGAACAGTTCCATGCCGTATTCCAGCGGGCAGCGGATATCCTTTTCCAACTTTCTCTGATACATGGCCGCACCTCCTCTGTGCCCTTTATTATAACGGGATATGCGGCAGGAAACAAGTAACTATAAAATTTATGAGTGGGTACCAATCTGTACCCACTCATGTTTTACAGCTCTTTCTTGTTGTCCGCGCCGGGAGTGGTGACGATGACCTTCTCCGGCGTGATGATAAGCGCGCCTTTCGCGGTGGCTGCGCCGTTGAACATCTTCTCCACCATGGCCTTGAAAGTGCTGACCACTTCGCCCTCGGAGACGTACTGCGCCGTGCCCTTGACCTGATAGCCTTCGAGGTTCTGCGCATCGTAAACCGAGATCGCGATCCTGCCGTTGTCGGCGGCAATGTTTTTCAGCGTCGTGTCCAGAAACACATCACCGACGACCAGCTTGCCGTCAGCAGTCACGTCCTTGAACGCAACAGGCACTACATTCGGCTCACCGCCGGCACAGGTAGCCAGATCCCACATTCCGCTTTTGAGCAGCTTCACAACGTTTTCATTCAGCATGATAAGTTCCTCCTTGTATTCCGAGCCTTTCGGCTCACCTGTTGTGCTCATTATAGAGCGGATACAAAGGGGACGGAAGATATGGGTCGGTTTATGAGTGACTCATAAATTCCATAGTGGAGCTTTGCTACACTATGGCTCAGTCTTTCCCGACCATGCTTGCGGCATGGGAGTAGATCGCGTCAAAGGACTGCTGGCTCAGGTCATGCTCCAGCTTGCAGGCGTCCTCCTGAGCGGTCTCTTCATCGACGCCGAGCATGATGAGGAACTTCGTGAGCGCCTTGTGGCGCTTGAGCATCTCTGCGGCGACCGCCATGCCGGTTTCCGTCAGCGTGATGAGCCCATCCTTATCCATTGTAATATGTCCGCTTTCCTTGAGGCGCTTTGTCGCATAGCTGACGCTGGGCTTCGTAACATTGAGCTTCTCCGCAACATCGATAGAGCGGATATACCCGTGCTTCTCCTTCATCATCAGCATCGCTTCAAGATAATCCTCTGCGGCTTTTTGAATCGCCATGTTAAAATACACCAACTTCCGTGTCATTGTTTAGTATAAGTTAACATACTTTAACCAAAAATGCAAGTGCGAAAAAAAAACTTTAAATTCCTACTTGACAAGTATGGTTAGAGGTGTTAAACTGCAAGCCAGTTAGAAGAGGTTAACAGTTTGGAAGAAACAGCATCCGACAGCGGTCGGCCGCTTCTGACCAGTTTTTTCAACTATGGTTAGTTGAAGCTAACCTGAAAGGCGGAAAGAGAATATGATGCCGCTACCCCTTGCAAACGTCGGAGAGGAATATCTGATCCGAAAAGTCGGCGGCAGTCCGGAGGTCAAGAAGCATCTTGAAGATCTGGGCTTTGTTGCCGGCGGTACCGCGACGCTCATCACCGTGCTCAACGGGAACGTGATCGTCAAGGTCAAGGAAGCCAGAGTCGCGATAAGCGAAGAAATGGCTCGCAAAATCATGGTCTGAGAAAACCAAAAAAGGAGAGGAAAGAATGAAGACACTGCGTGAAGTCAAGATCGGCGAAACTGCCAAGGTCGTTAAGCTCCACGGTGAAGGCCCCATCAAGCGCCGTATCATGGACATGGGCATCACCAAGGGCACCGAGGTTTTTGTCCGTAAGGTCGCTCCTCTGGGCGATCCCATGGAGGTCACCGTGCGCGGCTACGAACTGAGCCTGCGTAAGGCTGACACCGAAATGATCGAAGTCGAGTAAAAATTTTCTGATTTTTTGTAGACAGGTTAACTTAGCTTAACCGGAAGAAGGAGCAGTAATCAATCATGGATAAGCAGATCAAAATTGCCCTCGCAGGCAACCCCAACTGCGGTAAAACAACGCTGTTCAATGCGCTGACCGGCTCCAACCAGTTCGTCGGCAACTGGCCCGGAGTCACTGTTGAAAAGAAGGAAGGCCGCCTCAAGAAGCACGATGACGTCGTCATCATGGACCTTCCCGGTATATACTCCCTGTCCCCCTACACGCTTGAAGAAGTCGTCGCACGTAACTACCTGATAAGCGAGCGTCCCGATGCGATACTCAACATCATCGACGGCACGAACCTCGAGCGTAACCTCTACC
>CAVFGM010000124.1:0-17500 GCA_963621955.1 Bacteroidaceae bacterium | reverse complement strand
GAGGACCGCAAAGACAAAGGAGGACAGCTATGGATGATTCAAAGATAATTGACCTGTACTGGCGGCGGGACGAGCGGGCGATAGAGGAGACGGACAGCAAATACGGGGCGTACTGCCGCGCGGTGTCGATGAACATCCTCGGTGTGCGCGAGGACGCGGAGGAGTGCGTCAGCGACACATACGTCCGCGCATGGAACGTCATGCCGCCGGAGCGACCGTGGCGGCTGCGCGCGTGGCTTGCGGGCATCACGCGAAACCTATCCATAGACCGATGGCGCCGAGAGCGTACACATGGGCGCGGCGGCACGGTGACGGTGCTGCTCAGCGAGCTTGAGGAGTGCGTACCATCGCCGCATGGGCTTGAGGAGATCACGGACGCGCGGGAGCTTGGCCGCATCCTTAACGGATGGCTCGGCAGTCTGCCGCGGCAGGACTGCGCGGATTTCATGCGCCGCTACTGGGGCGGCGAGAGCGTGGCGGATATCGCGGCGAGCCGGGGAGTGAGCGCAAACGCGCTGAGCCAGAAATTTGCACGTATGCGGCGGAGCCTGAGAAGCTATCTTGAGGAAGAGGGGGCGGTACTTTGAACGGGAACATGAAGCTTTTGCTGGGGCTTGGATATGTAAGCGGGGAGTATATCGATGCGGCGCTGGAGGCAATGCCGGTCAATGTGCACAGAATGCGCGGGCACATGCCAATCAGAGCGCTGCTGGCCGCAGCGGTGATAGTGTCGCTGCTGCTTGTCCTCGGAGCGGCGGCGTATGCGTGCAACTGGTTCGGCATCAAGGATGCGCTGCTGCGTCAGACGGAGGAGACAGTATATCTCTCGATACAGGGGCTTGAAAGCTCAGCGGAGTTTCAGGCTTATCAGGAGTTTCTGAACTTCTACGACGATTACACGGCGAACAATTACTATGGTGACACCGTGCCGCAGGAGCAGGACGAATGGATGCGCGAGCACAGCCGCATATATTTCTGCTACACGCAGCGTTTGAAGGACAAGATATTTGAGCTGTGCGGCAAGTACGGGCTCAAAACGCGCGACGGAGTATATGACGAGGGCAGCGCGAATATAGGGCAGTTGTATGCGGCCACTGGCATTGATGGCTTCATGCGCGGCAGCGAATTTGACAGTGAGAACGTTGGCTTTATATGCTATGGTGACGGAAGCTTCGTGCTGCAGGGGATGTGGTACGGCGCGGAAAAGGGGATTGACTGCGCTGTCCGACGCAGCATGAAGGGCTACTTTGGTCAGGGATATGCGCATTTTGATGCGGACGCGGTAACGGAGCGGAGCTACACGACCGAATTCGGAGCCGAGGTCACGATCATCATGGATGAATATAACGGCGCAGTGTTTTATAACGGTGAGGACGCCTTTGTCACAGCGGAGCTGACACGCTTTGATAATGAGACGGGCTATGACGGCGATGTTCCGGAAGAGCGTGTTTTCAGTGGGAAAATTACGGAAGAGACACTAGCGCGCTTTGCGGACTCCATAGATTTTGCAGCACTTGGAAAATGCGGTGCGATCGATCTCAGCGCGGCGGAGGAGTCTGAACTGCCGGAAAACCGGACGGAGCAGCAAATGGAGTATGACCGGGAGATCGAGGCGGGGCTCACTGAGACCGGCACGACTGTGACGGTCTGGGGGAGCGGGCTTGAATGTACCGTAACCGGGATAGGCATTGACGATAACATTTACGCTGCTGGCTGGACGCTTGAGCAGTTCCATGAATCGTCCGCGTACATCGGCGGTGGCGACTATCCGTTTCCGGACTATATCGACGCACAGACGGGGGAGCTTATCAACGGCGCAAGGCTTGTGACGGTCAGCCTCACGGTGAAGAACCCGCGCGCTGGAGACGTGACAGGCAACGGCGGACTTTCAAACGACGGAGCGAATAATTTTGCCAACGACATTTTCGTGCTCAAGAGCAGTGATGTGTCCATGAGGGATATCTACGCAGGCAGCGCGGCATACTCGGGGGATAACCCTATAGCAGGGCAATACGCATATGTGCATATAGAACCCGGCGAAACAGTCTGCTACCGCTTGGGATACATCATCGATGACCGATGCAATAGCACCGATGGCGCGTATCTCTATTGCATCCGGGACACCGGCGGGGAACTCAGCGCGTGCTATATTCCGGTGTATGGACACAAGAAAGTTAAAAATATTTCACTTTTTCTATTGACATCCGTAGACGCAAGTGATATATTTATAACATCGCAAGTGCGAAATATATAACATGGGAGAATGAAAAAATGAATAAGAAAGTAACGTTGGGAGAACTGCTTGGAGCACGTATCGTACTGGCAGTTTGCATTGCAGTATATTATTGGTGCTGGGCAAGAAATGGCTGGGAGAATTATTTCAGTTCCATCCAGCAGTGCGTTGCGATATTTGCTTTTTTGTTTTTCTGCTTTTTAGCTGCGCGCGAAAGAAAATACAAGAAAGAGACCGTGGACGAAATGGCAGCCGCGAATCTGAAAAGGTGCGATTCGATCTGCTATAAGATCACCATGGTATTGATCGTCTGTATTGCATTCCTGTCCGCTATTTTGAGGTTTACGATATCTTCGGAAATAATAGGATATATGCTGATGGGGGTGCTGGTGCTGACTGCCATCGTCAGAATGGCCATATTCTGTTATATGGATGCAAAGGGAATTTAAGATGGCGCTTGTAACCAAAATCAAAGAATACCGCGAGAGGGCAGGGTATAAGCAAAGCGAGCTTGCCGAGCTTGTCGGAGCGAGGCGAGAAACTATCGTTCACCTCGAAAACGGCAGGTATAATCCGTCGCTTAAGTTGGCTATGGATATTGCGAAGGTGTTTAACGTGACGGTCGAGGACTTGTTTGAATTTGTGGATGACGAAAAATAAGGTGCACTTAGTGCAAATCAAATCCCCACCGGCAAAGTCCGGTGGGGATTTGATCGTTATGTGTTGCCGATCAGCTCCGAAAAGCCGATGTGTTATCCAATTGCCTGTGTCAATGCGCTGACAGCTTTTTCCGGGAACTGCGGTGCGCTGCCGTTCTGTATGACTACATCCGCGGAAACCGACACCTCAGTATCCACAAGCACGACCTGCATCGTGCCCGTGCACCTGACGGACAGCCCCGTGATCCTGCCGCCATCAATAGTGAGGCTCACCGTGCCGTAGGCAAAGTCCGCATCCAGCTTTGAAGCGGCCGGGGCGATGATCTCCACGAGCTGCGCAATGCCGTCCCCGTCAAGCGCGACGGTGTAGGTATATTTCTCTCCGTCCCGCGCGGCGCTTATATTGCCGTTGAGACAGGCAAGATACACCGCATCGAGCAGATTCGCGCTGGTGGCAAGTTGATTTTCCTCATCGGTAACACCGGAGCCGTTGGCGTTCACGGCAGAACTGCCGTCAGTATAGAGCTTCAGATCGTTCTTGCCGACGCAGTAGATACGCTTGCCGCCATACTCGCATGAGCTGACGTCCAGCGCCGTATCAAGAACTACGGGACCGCAGTCGGCAGACAGGCGGAGTGACGAGACAATGCTCTCACGCTCGTCAAGCTCTGCCCACGCCGAGACGATGCGGAACAGGTCGCCGCTTATCTCGGGCAGCTCAGATGCGTTGTTCTTCGCGGCGGCGAGCGATACCTTCTCGGGAATATCAAAGCTTGCGGAGCGCGTTATGCCGTCAATGACCGCGCTGACCTCGAACACCGCGCCGTCTATACTGCCGGAAGCGGTGACCGTAATGCTGCGCACCGCGCCGTTTTCAATGACAGTCTCGGCGTAAGCGTCCTCCACCGTCTCCGTGTCACCGGAAAGCGCAGGGCAGAGCGCACTCAGCAGCTCCGCTGCCTGCGTCCCGCCGATGCTGACGGTGCAGGTATCGCCATTGCTGGTATATTCGGCGTTCTTGTACAGCGCTGCAATGTCACCGAGCAGCGACGAATAGTCCGGGAACGCGCCGCTGATGCTGTAGGCCTTGCCGTTTTCGAGAATGAGCATGCCGTTTGAATAATAGAGAGGTACATTTTCAAGCGTCACGCGGGTGATGCGGTTGTCCCCGTCGCTCTTTACCTCGACCGGTACGATCGTGCGAAGCTCCGCTCCGCCGAGTGTGCCGTCCGCCGTCACGCTCAGCGAAAGCTCCTGCGCCCGTTCAAGCTCTGCAAGCGCTCTGTATGGGGCAAGCTTTCCGGTAAGCTCCGGCACGAAAAACGCCGCAGCGGCAATGAGCGCGCAGACGAGCAAAACGATAATTACAATGATAACGGGTTTCTTCCTGCGTTTTTTCTCAGGCTTCGGCGCTGTTTCGGTACGTGCCGGGGCTTTTTTTTCCTTCTCCGCCTTATCCGCGCGTCCCATGCGGCGTCTCTTTACGGACAGCACGATGAGCAGAACAACGGCAATAACGATGACCGCCAATATGCCCCATATCCACCACACGCTGATGACCGATACCGCTGCGATGTCCGCCTCCGTGCCGGTGACGTCAAAGCGCAGATAGCTGCCGAACTCCTCGACATCCGCCTTGACCCAGCGTCCGTCCTGCATCACGTAGATATTAAGGCTTCCAATAGTCACCTCGGGCGGCAGATAGTGCAGGGTATGGAGGCTCTGCCCGTCGTCCGGTATGGTGACATGGCGCTGCTCGACAATGCCGCCGCTTATCGGCGCAGTGAGCCGAGCAAGCAGAGGGAGCTTCGAGGTCGAGTCGCTCTCTACAACAGCGCTCAGTTCGCTGTCGAGCGGCGTAAGGCCGCTCTCTCCGCTCTCATTAGCAGAGCTTGACAGAGCATCGGTATCGTTGAACTTGCCCTCGACGAAGAACACCGGGCGCTCATCGCCGCGGGTGTCGTCGGAGGGGAGTGCCGAATATTCAAGCTCGTACTCCGCCGTGACGACGGTGTCAAAACACAGATCGTTCAGTTCACTCCTGTCCCATTTGGCGTAATAGCCGTCCTTTGCCGGTATCTCGGGGTACACATCCGCACTGAAAGAGTCGCCGTAATCGAAGTCAACGGTCTTGAGCGTCTCACCGTCGGCAACGAAGCTCAGCTGCATGGTCGTGAACTCTGCGGGAAGCGCGTCTATGCCTATAAGCTCCTCATAGCTTATGGGCTCAGCCTTACCTGAGACACTTCTGCCGTCAATGCCGGGGAGAGTATCGGACACGAAATAGTTTTCCAGATACTCGCCGGCGGCGGAGCCCGATACCGCGCCGTAATACTGCGCGGCGTCCGTGATCTCCACCATGCTCACACAGCCGGTGACGGTGCTGCCGGAGCCGGTCAGCGCTTCTTCGACACCGGAGCCGACGATACCGCCGACGTATTTGCTGCCGGAGAGCTTACACTTTGCCCAGCAGGAGCGCACCGCCGCGCTCGCAAGACCGGCCACACCGCCGACGTAATCGCCGCTCTCACTGCTGACATCGCCAAATCCGCGGCAGCCGGTGATCAGGCCGAGGTCCATACGCCCTGCAATGCCGCCAACGTAACTGCGCCGTGCCGTGACTGTGCCCTTGTTCGTGCAGTTCTGGAGCACGGCCTTGAGCTCGTACTCGCGCTTATACTCGGAGGAGATGTTCGAGGTCACATCGTCCTCGGGGTCAGCCTCATACTCGATCGCCATTGCACCGGCGATACCGCCGATATTGAGATCCCCGCTGACAGCGCCGGTGTTCGTATTAGCGCTGACCTTGCCGAGCTTCACAAGGTCGATGTCCACGCTTGAGGTGTCCTTGAGGATATCCCCATCCTCTGTGCCGACGGCGAAAATCGCGTCGAACATCGTGTTTGAAAGCTCGTTGAACTTCTCGTTTATCGCGCGCACATCGTTCGCGACAGCGCCCGCCGCACCGGCTATCTCGCCGTTGAGCATGCTGAGCTGACTGCCGATGCCGCTGATGGCCGCAGCAAGTCCGCCAAGGTCGGGAGTTGCGACTATCTCGAAGCCGCCGGAGATGGTGCCGCTGCCGGCGTGTCCGCTGTCGATATTGACATCCAGCGGCGGCACATCCACGCTTACGTCAACGCTGCCTTCACTGCTGCCCTCGCCTTCGATCTGTCCTTCGCCGCCGATGCTGACTTCAATGTTGTCGATCTCGCCCAAGGCTCCGTCAACATAGCTGCCCATCTCGCCGAGTCTGGACGAAACCGCACCGGAGCTGCCTTGCGCGTCGTTTGCCGTCTGGTCGATAAGCGCGCTCAGTTCCGCAAGCTGCTGCTGCAGTTTTGCAAGCGTGCTGTTCTCAACGTTCAGCTCCATGTAGGGCTCCATCTGGCCGACTATGCCGCCTACGTCCTTGCGCCCATACACCGTGCCGCTGTTCCGGCAGCCCGATACGAAGCCGCAGCTCCTGCCTGCAATGCCTCCGACGTTATAGCCGACGTGCCTGTAGCCGACGATCGCTTCGTTATGGCAGCTGCGTATGATTCCGGAGGAATAGCCGGCAATGCCGCCGGTGTCAGTCGTGGAGGTGACGGTGTCTCGGTTCGAGAGCTTTGCAAGGTCAAAGCTCGTGTCGATGGAAATGTCCTGTATCGAAAGGGTCTTATCGTCGTTTACGGTGTTGACATATGCGGAGTTTCCGCATGAGGAGATGAGCCCGAGATTGCGCCCAACGATGCCGCCGGTCATCCTGTTTCCGTAGACCGCGCCCGTCGCTGTGCAGTTCCTGATCGTGCCGACGAGCGCGTTCTGCCCGGCGATCGCGCCGACGTTCACGCTCCCGCTCACGCTGCCGGTAAAGGTGCAGGAGCTTATCCTGCCGGCGTTCACACCGGCGATGCCTCCCGCGGCCTCGCTGCTGCCGCTTATATCCACCGTACCGGTGACATTCAGGTTACTGACCGAGCCGCCCTCCTGGATTTCGGCAAACAGCCCTGCGCGGGAGTATTTCCCGGAAATGTTCAGACCGCTTATCGTGTGTCCGTTTCCGTTGAAGTCACCGCCGAAACTCGGTATAGGCGTGAAGTCCACACCGTCGAGCGATATATCTGCGTCGAGCTCGACCGTTGCGCCCTGCGACCACGTATCGAGCGTGCAGCTCTGCGCGAGGGAAATGAGGTCATCCGCGCTTTTTATATGTACTGCGCCGTCGGCAAAGGCCGGGCTTGCAAAAGAGAGCATGACTGCGGCGGCAAGCAGTACGGAGAGCATGCGTCTTATGGTTTTATTCATTCTTATCCGCCTCCTCAGCTTCCGCAGCGTTTTCGCTGTATTCATCCGCGACCGAGCCTGACAGCACCTTCAGCCGTACATCACCGTCGACAGATGCGCGCATCACGCCGTGGACAGTGCCGTTTATCTCACCGCTGACTATGCCGTCAATGAGAACTCTGCCGCTCGTATCCTTTTTCTTCAGCACCCTCGGCACTGCAAACGTGGTCTTATCCGCAAGGTCACCGCCCATGAGCAGGATCTGCGGCAGGACGAAGAGGACGAGGAACATTGAAATTATCGTGCCGCGGCCAAGGCTCTGGCCGATCCCGACTATCGCGGCCTCGGAGGTCATCTGGCCTATCAGCGTTCCGGCAACAGTGAGTATCGTGCCGGAGGTCAGCACGGTCGGAAACGCGAAATTCAGAGTTTCGATTATCGCCTGCTTGTGATCCATCTTGTCCTTGAGCTCCTGGTACCGCGTCGCGATGACTATAGCGTAGTCAATGTTCGCGCCCATCTGGATGGAGCTGACGACGAGGTAGCTCATGAAGAACAGCCCTGTTCCCGTGAAGTACGGTATCGAGAAGTTTATCCAGATACTGCCCTGAATGACCAGTATCAGCATCAGCGGCATGCCGACAGACATGAAGGTGAACAGCAGCACCAGCAGAACTATCAGAAGCGACACTATGCTGACGACCGTGTTGTCCGTCGCAAAGGACTTCTTGAAGTCATATTCGTTCGTGGAATTGCCCGCGACGTAGACATTGCCGTCGGGGTAATATTCCTGCGCAATGCTGCGGATCGTATCGATGAAAGAATAGGTCTCGTCACCGCTCTCCGGCAGTGTGAGGTAGAGCAGCATACGGCTGTAATCCTCGCCGCTCAACTGCGCCTTTGCACTCTGCATCTGTGACTTTGCGTCCATGAGCATATCCGTCTGCTCCGCGTCGAGTGTCACATAGCCCTCGTCCACCTGGTCGCAGACGAAGAGAAACATATCAATAAGAGGCACCTTGTAGGAAGCGATGTTGCCCATGAGCTTGCTGTAATCCTCGTCCTCAGCGGCGTAGGCTGCGTACACAAGCTGCGCGACCTCATAGTCAAGCCCCGACAGCTCTGAGAACTGGCGCGGCGTGAGTGCGTCAGCAAGCATATAGCCGTCCATGGCCTCGACGTTCGCAAGCCCCATCGTGTAGTCTATCTCGTCGTAGCTCTCAAGCTCCTCAAGAAGCTGAGCTTCCTTTTCATAGTCACCCGACGGGACTATGAGCGCGAGCATATTGGAAGAGGTAAAGTTATCTGCCACCATGTTGTCGGCGATCTGGCTCTCATTGAGCTTCGGGGTAGTGAGTGAGCTGTAGCCGTAGGCATAGGGACACTTATTGGAGAAGTGCAGCCCCAGCAGTGCGACGGCGATGAACACCAGCGGCACGACGTGCCGTGTCGCATAGTCTATTCTGCCGACGAAAGATATCTTCGGGATGAAGTCCTTGTGCCGCGTCTTTTCTATGAGCGGCCCGAACAGCACCAGCAGCCCCGGCATGAGGACGAACACGCTGAAAAGCGCATAGAGTATCGCCTTTATAAGGCAGATGCCCATATCCGGGCCGACCTTGAACTGCATGAACAGCATTGCCGCAAGTCCGCCGACCGTCGTGAGCGAGCTTGCGCTGATCTCAGGTATCGACCTTGACAGTGCCATTATTGCCGCTTCACGGATGGGCAGCGTCTCGTGCTGCTCTTTGAAATGGTTGCAGAGGATGACTGCGTAGTCCAGCGACAGCGCAAGCTGCAATATGCTCGTGACAGAGTTTGAAACGAAGGATATCTTGCCAAGCAGGAAGTTGCTGCCCTGATTGAGCAGCATCGCCGTCACGAAAGTCATCAGCAGCACCGGCACCTCGCCGTAGGTCTGCGATGTGAGCAGCAGCACAACGACAACGATCACCGCGACATACACCATGATTACACTGACCTCGGCGTCGATAGTTTCCTGAAGCGTGTTGCCGAGCTCTGTCGACACGAACAGGTCATAGTCCGCGAGCGCAGCTTTCACTTCATCAAGCGCCGTGAGGCATTCGCCGTCATTCTCGTCATAGTCAAAGGTCACAGTGTAGAGCGCAGAGGCGTGGTTATAATGATCTGTCGTCCGGTCAAAGGCAACGCTCTGCACACCCTTTATATCCGAGAGCGTATCATTGAGCTTCTCAGCTTCGTCATAGCTGATGTTTGCCACCATGACTTCGGCTGTGCCGTAGGTCGTGAACTGATTTTCCATCACGTCCAGCGCAAGCTTCGTCTCTGCGTCGTCCGGCAGAAATGCAGTAAGGTCGTTTTCGACCTCGACCCAGTTGCGTGAAAAGGCCGAGAATATGAGCGACACAACAATGAGCAGGAAAAACAGGTTCCGCTTATCCACGATGAACGTGGCAAGCTGCGTCATAAAGCTGTGATCCTGTTTGGGTTTATTTGACATGGCTTCACTCTCCTTACGTAGGACGGGTCAAATTACTGCGCAAGATCTCCTTTGATTTCCATTGGCTTATGCCGCGGAGCGTTCGCGATGCCAGTGACTGCACCGCTGTCGTCCACGTCTGCCTCGATCTGTACGTTCACCACTCCGAACGGCAGCTTCGGCGCGGCCTCAAAGCTGAAGTGCCGGCCATTCCTCGCGCAGTTTGTAAGCGCGACCTCCATGCCCATGAGCTTTGCACTGCCGTGAAACTCCGTGTCACTGTCAAGCGTAAGAAGGGCGATTATCTTTATCCACCCCATGGGGGACTTTATCTGCACATCGAATCTGTAATCATTTCCGCATTTAAATTCCATGGTTATATACCTCTTTCAAACGTTGATATGTATTTTTTCACCGAGCCCCGGCAGAAGCGAGAGCGCGTTATCCGTGAACATGAGCTGCTTCTGCCGCTCGGTGAGTTTTGCGGTGTTCTCCAGCGCCTCGGCCTGACCGACGCAGGCGGAGATATCCGTATACGGCGTATCACTGCCGTAGAGCAGATGGCTCTCATCCACGTTCTTCAGCAGCAGCTCTACCTGCTTCTGCTCGGAGAAGCCCGCTGTGTCGTAGTACACATGCGCCATGTCCTCCATTATGTCTGCGCGGCGATCGGGATCGGCAAAGCGCAGCATCAGCGCGAAGCTCTCAAAGCGATCGGCGAGTATGGGCAGAAACGCACCCGCGTGGGGGATCACCCATTTTATATCTGGGTACTTCGTGAATGTGTCGTTCTGCACCATGTTAATGAAAGTGCGTGTCGTCTCGACGAAGTACTCAAATGCCGGCAGCGGGATCTCCTCATTGACGTCCGGGATGCCGACAGCCGGGTGCGTCGGGTGCATGATGACAATCGTACTGCGTGCGTTCAGTTCCTCCATCAGCTCATCAAGCCTTCGGTCGCCGAGGTAGACCCCGCCATAATTTGTGACCAATCCGACGCCGGATGCTCCAAGCTCATCGAGTGCATAGCGCGCTTCAAATATGCTGCTGTGCACATGCGGCAGCGGCAACGTCGCCATGAAGCCTAAATTACCGGCAGCGCGGGAGACGATCTCCGCACCCTCCTCGTTTATCCGCCGTGCAAGCTCGCGCGAGCGGAACTTGTTCCCGGTGTATATGCTCGGTGAGGAGAGCGTCAGCAGCGCATAGCCTATCCCCAGCTCCGCCATTGCCTCCTGCTGCCACCGCTCATCCCAGTCCGGCGTCGGGAAACCGTCCGGGCAGTACAGCCCTTCGTCCTCAAGAAACCGCCGGTAAGCATTCGGCAGGTAATGCGCCTGAAAGTCTACCTTGTTATTGAATCTCATCCTGTTCAGCTCCAGTCTTTGATTTTTTTGTGCCGCGCAGCTCCATTACCGCGCTGCCGGCGTCGACGGTGCCGGTAAGCGTCTCCCCGGCAAGACGGATAACGGAGCGGCACTTCAGCGTGCTCATCAGCGTGGACAGCTCATGCCGCAGACAGAGCACCCCGCCGCGGCGCTCGCCGGTCACGGCGTTGTCAAAGCCAACAAGGCTTATCCTGCCGCGCACACAGCCGTCATCACTGTCTATAGTCAACGTGCCGCGGCGCTCACCGAGCTGGCTGTCGAGCACAATGTCATAGCTTTCCGCCATAGTCCCCGCCTCCTTTTTACCTGATAGAAGATAGCGCGCAGAGAGCAGAAAAACAACGGTCAGACAGCCCCGTGCCGTCAGAAATCTGACAACATGGGGCTGTTTGACCAGCGAAAATTTAACTCGAAATTCTCTCACTTCTGTGTTATACTCTGCATATGGAGGGATGACCGTGGATAAACGCACTTACACTGTTTCCGACCAGACAAAGCACGCTCTGGCCGGGGCACTCAAAACGCTCATGGCTCAAAAGCCTTTTGACAAAATAACCATCCATGACATAACCGAGCTCTGCGGCATCCGCCGGCAGCACTTCTATTATCACTTTGAGGACGTCTACGATTTGCTGCGCTGGATGTTCCAAGAGGAGGCCGTCTCCCTGCTGCACCAGCACGAGGGTGCGCTGCTCTGGCAGGATGGGCTGCTCCAGCTCTTTCATTACATTGATGCTAACCGCGCCGTCTGTCTCTGCGCGCTCAACTCCGTCGGCCGTGATTGTCTCAAGCGCTTCTTCGAGGGTGATATCCATGCAGTGATCTATCGCGCCGCTGAGCAGATCGGTGAGCGAATAGGCGCGCTCGATACGCCGGATGCCGACGTTGAGATGATAACTCATTTCTATGTTGTCTCTACTGCCGGGCTTATAGAGAGCTGGCTCGTCGGCGAGTTGGACAAGACCCCGGAGGAGATCGTCGCGTTTCTGGATCAGGTGATCCAGGATCATACGCGCGGCGCAAAGCTGCGGTTTGAGAGGCAGGAAAGATAGGTGAACGCTGCGGCACATCCTCTGCTGTGCATTTTAAGTCCCGGACTATAAAACCAAATCGAAGAAAAATAAGGCGCGCTCAAAGCGGATACATGAAAAAGCGGCAGTTTCTTCACGAATATGAAAAATTTACATCTCCTTTTTATGAATATAGAAAACCTGAGTGCAGAAGATAAGCACGGGCAACGAACCCAAAACATCAAAAAGGAGATGCAAACTATGTCTACCAATACCAGTAATCATCTTGTTAACCCCGCAGCCCGTGAGGCAATGGATAAGTTCAAGATGGAAGCCGCTGCTGAAGTCGGCGTCAACCTCAAGAACGGTTACAACGGCGAGCTCACCAGCCGTCAGGCCGGTTCCGTCGGCGGCCAGATGGTCAAGAAGATGATTGAGGCTTACGAGAACGGCATGAAGTAAGCTTGAAAAAGCTTGGCTTTATACAGAATTGCGGAGCGGCTATGCTGCTCCGCAATTTTGTTATATTCAATAAGTTGCAATTTTGTTATATTCAATAAGTTGCAATTTGTTGACAAAATCGGGTCAAGGATGTATCATGTAGCTTGAAAAGAATTGGTTGGGCATTACCATCTATTGACAAGGACGGATGCGTTATGGGAAAGCATGTTTCCGAGCAGAGCCGACATCTGAAAACAAAAAACGAACCGCAGGATTTCCCGGAGATCGATGAAATAGATGAGGAGAGCCGCGGGGCGAAAAAAAATAAACGTGGCTTTGCGGACTGCGGCTCCATAAGCTTCGGCGGAATTGCGCCGGTCGTGTTCTCGGCGGTGCTGCTGGCAGCGCTGTCGTTCCTCCCGGCGGAGGGCTGGATGAAGTGCATCGCGTTCCTGATCCCGTTTGTCATTGCGGGATTTGCCGTACTGATGGACGCGATAGACAAGCTTATAGAACGAAAATATTTTGAGGCGGAGCAGACAACGCTCATAGCGGCCATAGCGGTGTTTGCGCTCGGCTTTTATACGGAGGCTGTACTGCTGCTTATCCTTTTCAGAGTGGTGCGCCTCTTGGAAACCTTTGTCAGCGATCGCTGCGGCGCGGAGCTCAAGGCGCTTCCGGAAATAAAGCCCGACACAGCAAATGTGGAAACTGCCGAGGGCGTCCTCGGCGTTGAGCCGGACTATGTGAATGTCGGCGATATTATTCAGGTCCCGGCGGGGGAGCGCATACCGCTTGACGGCATTATTGTCGAGGGTGTGACAACGGTGGACACCTCCGCGATATCCGGGCAGGCGCGCCCGTGGGACGTTGCAGCCGGGTACAAGGTGTATTCCGGGTGCACGAACGTCACAGCGCCGATAAGAGTGCGCGTTACAAAGAGCTTTGAGCAGTCGACCGCGGCGCGGCTCGTGCGTATGTCCGAGAAAGCGGCGCAGTTCAGATCAAGTCAGGAGAACTTTATACGTAAGTTCATCTCTATATACACGCCGTCCATGCTGGCGCTCGCACTGGTGCTTGCGGTGGTCGTGCCGATGTTCAATGCCGAATGGCTTGAAATGCTGCGCAGGGCTGCGATAGTTCTTATCTGCGCATGTCCCTCGGCGGCGGTGCTCTCCGTTTCGCTTGCATACATAAAGAGCATAGGCGCTGCCGCGAAGCTCGGCATATTCGTAAAGGGAGAGGACTGCATAGAGTCCATGGCCATGGCGGAGACTATGGTGTTCGACAAGACCGGGACCATAACAGAGGGGCGCTATGTCATAACCGACGTTTTCCCGGTGAACATGACGGAGCGTGAGCTGCTCACGACGGCCGCATCCGCGGAAGTCTTCTCGCGGCATCCGATAGCGTACGCGCTGCGTGAAGCCGTAGGCATCAGAAGCGCAAAGGACATGAAGATCACGCAGGTCGAAGAGATTCCCGGAAGGGGAGTCAGCGCCATTGTCGGGGACGCACTGGTCTATGTCGGGAACACGGCACTGCTTGAGGAGCACGGCATAAGCTGCGAGCTGCCAAGCCGCAGCGGCGCGGCGATTCACGTGGCAATCGACGGAAAATACTGCGGGCACATACTTGTAGCCGACAGGATACGCAGTGGGGCTTTCGATGCGCTTGAGAGCCTGCGCGTTCAGGGGATAAAGAAAATGGTACTGCTTACCGGTGATGTGCTCTCAGTAGCGCGGCCGCTCGCGTCGAAGCTCAACTTTGATATGCTGCGAGCGGAGCTAAAGCCCGAGGACAAGCTCTCGGCACTGGCATACCTGATGTCGAACAAAGGCAGCAAATCAAGTGTCGCCTTTGTCGGAGACGGATATAACGACCGGGCGCTTATGGAGAGAGTAGACGTTGGTATCGCAATGGGTGCGCTCGGCTCTGAGGCAGCATTCATGTCGGCGGACGTTCTGGTGATGGACAGAGACATCAGAAAGCTCCCGAAGGCAATAGGCATATCGAAGCTTGCATCGCACATCTCTCTGGAAAATATAGCGGCTGGGATATGCGTTAACCTTGCTGCCGCCGTGCTCGGCGCAGCCGGTATACTTTCGGTCACGGCAGCGGTCATTATCTGCTTTGCCGTTTCGGCGGCTGTGCTTGTAAACACGTTAAGACTCAAATGAAAGGACAGAACACATGAAAGACGGATTGAATGCGCTGTATGAGCGCCGCAGCGTTAGAAAATATAAAAGCGAACAGATAAGCGACAGCGAGCTTGAACAGATACTCAATGCGGGGCTGTGTGCGCCGAGCGCGATGAATAGGCAGCCGGCAATTATAATCGCTGTGCAGGATAAGAGCACGATCGCTTATATGTCAAAGCTCAACGCGCAGGTCATGGGATCAAACGGTGACCCGTTCTATGGCGCGCCGACCGTGCTTGTAGTGCTGGCAGAGGCAGACAACGCAAATGCAGTAAAGGACGGGAGCCTTGTGCTCGGCAATCTGATGAACGCGGCGTCCGCGCTCGGTATCGGCTCCTGCTGGGTAAACCGTGCGCAGGAGGTTTTCGCTTCGTCAGAGGGAAAGGCCCTGCTTGAAAAGTGGGGCGTGCAGGGTGATTATATCGGCGTCGGAAACTGCATCCTCGGCTATCCCGCAGAGGTGCCGGCTGTGAAGCCGGTAAAGGAAAACCGCCTTTATTATGTACGGTGACATATATTGAATACCTACGATTTTGACAAGACTATATTCTATCCAGACAGCTCAGTCACGTTCATAAAGTATTGCTTCAAAAGGCACCCGTGGATAATGCTGAAGAATTTTCCCGGGGCAATACCGCAGGCTGCCGCCTATGCGGTAAAAGGCGGAAGTGCGACAAAGATGAAGGAAAAGCTTTTTGCATTTCTGAAAGACATCCCGGATGTCGACGGCGAAGTTGAGCGCTTCTGGGCAGAGCACAGGGATGGGATCGGCGAATGGTACCTCAGGCAGAAAAAGGATAATGACGTGATAATCTCCGCGTCACCGGAGTTTTTGCTTGAGCCGGTCTGCTGCGAATTCGGTGTTGACCTCATCGGCACCAGAATGGATAAGCACAGCGGTAAGATAAACGGAGAAAACTGCCACGGCAAGGAGAAAGTGCGGCGCTTTTACGAGCGCTATCCCGACGGACATTCCGATGAGTTTTACTCAGACTCCATGTCAGACCTGCCGATGGCGGAAATTTCTGACAGGGCATTCATGCTCAAGAAGCACGAGATATTACCGTGGCCAAGCAAATAACGCTTGACGTGTAAACGCCAGTTTACTATAATAAGGTAAACTGGCGTTTACTGCGGCAAGAAGGAGAATTATTGATGGATACAAAAGAGAAAATACTGCTGGCTTCGCTGGAGCTGTTTTCAAAGGACGGCTATGAGGCGGTGTCCGTAAGCATGATAGCGGATGCGCTGGGGATAACCAAGGGCGCACTGTATAAGCACTATACGAATAAGCGGGACATTTTTGACAGCATCCTGCGGCGGATGGAGGAGAATGACCGCAGCGGCGCGGAGCGGTTCTCTCTGCCGGTCGGAATATTCGACGAAATGCCCGAAAACTACAGAAACACAGCGATTGAGCAGCTTGTCGGCTTCACCATGGCGCAGTTCATATACTGGACGGAGGACCCGTTTGCGTCACGCTTCAGGCGTATGATCACATTGGAGCAGTTCCGTTCCACGGGGATGAGCGCGCTGTTTCAGCAGTATCTCGGTACAGGGCCGCTCAAGTACACCGAAGATCTGCTGCGGGAAATGCCTGGCTTTGACCGCAAGTACCGTTCGGCAGATGAGCTTGCGCTGGAGTTTTACGGACCGGTATTCACGCTCATAAATCTTTACGACGGAATGGACACAAAGAGCAGGGTATCTGAGCTGCTGCAAAAGCATTTTGAACATTTTGTTTTTGGAATAAGCGGCTATAGAAAACCATCTGCAGGCACAGAGGAATATCCGCGCAGCAGAAAATACAGCACGGCAGCATTTATGAGCAGGCTGTCAGGACCAAACCCGATAAAGCTTACTGAGGAACTGCTTGAAAACAGTGCGCTGCACCCCGGTTCTGTCGTATGTGACCTCGGCTGCGGCAAAGGGCTGACCTCAGTGTTTCTTGCGAAGGAGTACGGACTCAAGGTCTATGCCGTCGACCCGCTGAGCGATCCGGAGGAGAACCGGTGGTTTTTTACGTCTCAGGGGTTGTTGAGCAGTCACGTGCTGCCGCTGAAAACAGAGCTGAAGAATGCGGCTGTCGAGAAAGAGTTTTTCGACGCGGTGATAAATGTCGGAGCATTTAACTATTACGGAAGCGACGGGGCTTATCTTCGGGATGAGATACTGCCCTATGTAAAACGCGGCGGCTATATTTATATCGCTGTGCCAGGGATGGTGAAAGATTGCCATGATGCGCTTCCGGAGGAGCTTTTGCTGTCATGGACACCGGAGCAGTTAGCTTTCATGCATGATGTGGAATTCTGGCGCGGCGTAATATCAAATACGCCCGGCGTTGAAGTGCTGTGCATTGCAGAGATGCGCAGCCGCAATGCGGTTTGGAGAGATTGGCTGACGCAGAACAATCCTTATGCGGTAAGAGACAGACGGTCAATGGAAGCAGGAGCAGGAAAGTACCTCAATTTTATAAAGATGATCCTGCGCAAAATTTGATAATGGATCGATTCGAATAGGTAAACTCCGCGGAGTGAACGTGTGTTCACTCCGCGGAGTTTACCTATTCCCCTGTAATATATGCCGTGCTTTGAGCATAGTCTGTCCCAAGGAAGTGAGAGGATGGATGCATTCAGGGAAGCCTGCGCGCTGCTGCCCGCGGCACTCGGACAGGCGTTAAATAATAGACGTTTTGAACGCGCCGAGGAAATACGGCTCCGCGTTGGCCAGCTGCCGACGGCACTTATCGGCGGGGCGGAGCTTCGCATCAGGGACAAGGGATTTGAGCAGGACGAGCTTATGCGCCTGCTTGAAAAGGCGACAGGCGCTTCGCTGCAC
>CAVFGM010000123.1:0-12534 GCA_963621955.1 Bacteroidaceae bacterium | reverse complement strand
GCTGAGGTCGCAGCCCAGATGAACATGGGCAAGTAAGCCTTCAAAACAGTTTAATATTGAAGCGCCTGCCGGGAAACCGGCGGGCGCTTTGCTTTATTCAGAAAGACAGACGGAAAATCCATCTGTCTTTTCTTCTTTATTATAATTTAATTCTTGCTGAATCTTGAAAAAAAGGGGGCGGTCTGTTATAATAAATTGATTAAATATACGCCATTGAGGTAGACCGTTATGGGGATGAATTCGCTCAACGATATATGGGATAAGGTCATTGAAATTCTCTCAAACCAGCTCACGCCGACCGCGATAAACACTTGGTTCTCGGACTGCACCCCGGTCGATATTGAGGATTGCAGGCTCGTACTGCACACGACGACGGAGTTCAAGAGGAACATCATAAACAGCCGCTTCAGCGAGAGCATAAAGGCAGTGCTGTCCGATATCTTCGCGTGCGACTTTGACCTGCTCGTGCTCGCGGGGGATGAGGTGAACGACTTTGAGCTGAAGAAGAAGTCTGAAAACTCTCTGCCCGAAATGGACGGCTACACTTTTGATAATTTCATCGTCGGCAGCTCCAATAAGTTTGCCCACGCCGCCGCGATAGCCGTCGCAGAGAACCCCGGCAAGGCCTATAACCCGCTCTTTATCTACGGCAACTCCGGCCTCGGCAAGACCCACTTGCTGCTTGCTATCGGGCAGGAGATACACTCGAGGTCGCCTGAAAAATCCATTGCCTATATAAAGGGCGATGAGTTTACCAACCAGATGGTAAAGTCCCTGAGAGAGAACAAGGCGGAGGAGTTCCGCACAAAGTACAGAAACGTGAGCCTGTTTCTGGTGGACGATATTCAGTTCATCGCCGGCAAGCAGGGGACACAGGAGGAATTTTTCCACACCTTCAACAACATCTATGAGGCCGGCAATCAGATAGTCATCACCTCCGACCGGCCGCCGATGGAAATGGCGCAGCTCGACGACCGTCTGCGCACCCGATTTGAGTGGGGGCTGATGGCGGATATCCAGCCGCCCGACCTTGAGACGAGAATGGCGATCACCCGCAACAAGGCAGCGCAGCTCGGGCTCATCCTCTCGGACGACGCCGTCGAATATATCGCAACGAACATAACATCGAATATAAGGCAGCTTGAGGGCGTTATAAAGCGCCTGACGGCCTATAAGGAGATACTGGACGACGTTATAACGATAGACTCCGTAAAGCGCGCGATAAAGGACGTCATAAGGATAGGCACCTACACCCCGACGCCGGACATCATCATACGCGAAACGGCGAGGTACTATTCCCTCAAGGAGGAGGATCTGCGCGGCCAGAACCGCTCGAAGAATATGACCATGGCAAGGCAGGTGTCAATGTACCTGATGCGCTCGCTGACCGGGCTTTCGCTCAAGGATATCGGCACGCATTACGAGGACAGGAACCACGCCACGGTCCTGAGCTCCATAAGAAAGGTCGAACAGCTGCTGAAAAACGACCCGTCGATGGCCGGAACGGTCAGAGATATTACGTCAAATATCAACTCAGTTTGATCTCGTCAAAAGCGGGAGTTTTCGTAAAACTGATGTTGAAAAGTTGATAGAAGAGTGTGGGGAAAAACTGTGTAAAGAAGATGTGTTAAAAGAGGGCAGAATTTCCACAGAAATGGGCACAAGAGAAATGCCCTGAAATCAAGGCTTTGAGGGTGTTTTCCACAATCCACAGCGCCTACTACTAAAGCTACTTAAAGAATAGATTTATTTATTGATAAAAAAGGAAGAAGAATTTGTTTCATCTGTAAGGAGGAGCCGAAATGAAATTCACATGCGAAAAATATCTGCTTCAGTCCGCGTGCGCGATAGCATCGAGAGCGGCCGCAGGCAAGAGCCCTATACCGGCTCTGGAGGGACTGCTGATAAAGGCGGACGATAAGATAACGATAACAGGCTATGACCTGAAGAAAGGAATATACACCGGCATTGAGGCAGATGTTGCCGAGCGCGGCTCGATAGTTGTCGGCGCACGGCTTTTCGGCGAGATGATACGCCGCATGCCGGACGGGATAGTTTCCGTCACGGTCGACGAGAAAGACAATGTCAATATCAAGTGCGGCAAGAGCGAATACAACATCATCGGCATAAGCCCAGACGATTACCCCGAGATGCCGAAGTTTGACGCGGTGAATAATATAACCCTCCCGCAGAACATCCTCAAGAGCATGATAAACCAGACAATATTCGCAGTGTCGACCGATGATATAAGACCGATATACACCGGCACGCTGTTTGAGATCGATGGGGACGAGCTGACGCTTGTCTCGGTCGACGGCTACAGGCTCGCAAAGCGGACGGAGAAGCTTGAAAGCTCCAAGCTCGAAAACTGCAGCTTCGTTGTCCCCGGCTCAACGCTCTCTGATGTTGAGAAGATATGCGCGGACGATGATACGCCGGTATCCATCTCGGTCGGCGAAAAGCACATATCCTTTGCGATAGGTGACACGGTCGTAGTTTCAAGAAGGCTCGAGGGCGAGTTTCTCAATTACCGCCGCTCGATACCGGAGAGCTTTAAGTACGAGCTCAAGGTCGACAGAGGGGAGCTTATGTCGGTCATCGACCGTGTGTCCCTGATCGTCAGCGAGAAGAACACAAGCCCTGTGAGGATCACCTTCAACGACGGCAGCATCGACTGCGTGTGCGTAACTCCGATAGGCCGCGCGGACGACGTCTGCACCTGCGACGGAAACGGCGAGGGACTCATGGTCGGCTTTAACGACAGGTACCTCAAGGATGCGCTCAAGGCAGCGGGCAAGGACGAGCTTTTCGTATGCGTGAATACCGCTTCCTCCCCCTGTGTCATCAAGGCAGCGGACGGGACGGAGAACTTCACATATATGGTGCTGCCCGTGAGACTGCATGCGTAAGGTTGGAAAAACAGAAAAATGGAAAAAATAGCTATTGATACGGAATTTATAAAGTTGGATTCGCTGCTCAAATTCGCGGCGGCAGTCGGCACCGGGGGCGAGGCGAAGTTTGTCATCAACGAAGGGCTTGTGTTCGTAAACGGCGAGGTCTGCACCCAGCGCGGTAAGAAGCTGCATCCCGGCGACAAGGTCGAGTTTCAGGGGATGAGCTTTGAAGTGGTCCAGGGATGATAATCAGGAAGATCGCGCTCAACGGCTTTCGCAATTACGAGTTTGAAACTGTCGAATTTTCACCGGGGACGAACGTGATATCCGGCCAGAACGCGCAGGGCAAGACCAATCTGCTGGAAGCGGTGTATATGCTCTCTTGCGGCAGGAGCTTCCGCACGCGCTTTGACCGCGAGCTTGTCGGCTTCGGGTACTCGGGAGCGGATATACTGGCTGACGTTTACAGCCATGAGCGGGAGCAGACGATAAATATACAGCTGCGCCCCGGTCAGGGGAAAAAGATACTCGTAAACGGCGTAAAGAAGACAGCGGGAGAGCTTGCCGACACGGTGAACACGGTGCTGTTCTGCCCGGACGACTTGAACCTCATAAAGGATGGCGCGGCGGTGCGGCGCAGGCTGCTCGACAACGCGATAAGCCAGATACGCCCGAGATACGCAGAGTATCTTTCGGAATTCAACCGCCTATATGAGCACAAGACGCGTATACTCAAGGACTGGCGGGATAAGCCCTCACTGCTGGAGACGCTGGACGAGTTTTCCGACGGGATGTGCCGTGCATCGGCGCAGCTCATACGCTACAGGGCGGCGTTTTCCGCGAGGCTCGATCAGGCTGCGGCACCGATACATCGGGATTTTTCAAACTCCCTTGAGGAGCTGGAAATAAAATACAAGACCGTCAGCACAGTGAAGGATCCTTTCGCAAGCGCGAGGGAGATATACTACGATATCTGCGAGCATCAGGAGAAGCACCGACAGGCGGAGCTTGAAAGCGCGCAGTGCCTCACTGGCGCGCATAAGGATGACCTTGAGATATTCATTAACGGCACTGCCGCGAGGAGCTTTGCTTCCCAGGGGCAGACGAGGACGGCAGCTCTGTCGATAAAGCTTGCCGAGCGCGAGATATTCTTAGCCGAGACCGGCGAGTATCCTGTGCTGCTGCTTGATGATGTGCTCTCAGAGCTTGACACGAAGCGACAGGAGTTCGTGCTCAACCGCATAGGCGGCGGGCAGACGCTTATAAGCTGCTGTGAGGACGAAGGCATTTCCAAGCGCACCGGCGGCAGAGTGCTGTTTATAAATGATGGTAGGATAAGCTGATGTACCTGCACCTCGGAAAAGGTAAGATCGTGAGCACTGAGGATATCGTCGGGATATTCGATCTGGACATTACGAGCCAGTCGCACCTGACAAGAAAGTATCTGACGATGGCGGAGAAGGCCGGCGAGGTCGTGAATGCCAGCGAGGATATACCGAAGTCCTTTGTCGTGTGCCGGTCGGGAAACGAGAAAATACTTTATCTGAGCCAGATGGCTTCTGCGACGCTTTTAAAGCGCGCGGAGTCAGGGCTGTTGTAATAAAACGGCGGGGGCTGCCCCGCACGGAATGGAGAAACGTATGTCTGATAACATCAAAAATCAAGCGTCGGAATATGATGCTTCGCAGATCCAGGTCCTTGAGGGACTTGAGGCCGTAAGAAAGCGCCCGGGTATGTATATAGGCTCGACCTCGCTGTCGGGTCTGCATCACCTTGTATATGAGATCGTCGACAACTCCATCGACGAGGCTCTGGCGGGCTTCTGCACCGGCATCACCGTGACGATAGAAGAGGGCGACATCATCTGCGTGTGTGATAACGGCCGCGGCATCCCTGTCGATATACAGGAACAGACCGGTAAGAGCGCGCTTGAGGTCGTATTCACAGTGCTGCACGCGGGCGGCAAGTTCGGCGGCGGGGGCTACAAGGTCTCCGGCGGTCTGCACGGCGTCGGTGCATCGGTCGTCAACGCTCTGTCCGAGTGGCTCGAGGTACAAGTACACAGGGACGGCAAGGTCTATCAGATGAAGTTCTCCCGCGGCGGCATCACCGAGAGCATAAATGTCGTCGGCACGACGGACAGGACCGGTACCACCGTGCGCTTTAAGCCCGACCCCGAGATGTTCGACGACACGGTCTACGACTATGAGACGCTGCACACATGGCTGCGCGAGCAGGCATTTCTGAACGGCGGCCTCACCATCGCGATGGAGGACAAGCGCGAGGGCAAGGAGCAGGCGGAGATAATGTGCTACGACGGCGGCATAAAGGAATTTGTCGCATGGCTTAACCAGCACAAGACGCCGATACACCAAGACGTTATCTATCTCACCGGCAAGAAGGGCGACGCGATAGCCGAGATAGCCTTGCAGTATAACGACGGCTACAGCGAAAACCTTGTCTCCTTTGCAAACAACATACACACTCCCGAGGGCGGCATGCACGAGACCGGCTTCAAGACCGCGCTCACGAGAGTCATAAACGCCTACGGACAGAAGAACAACATCATCAAGGGTGACGACAAGGTCTCCGGCGACGATGTGCGCGAGGGCATTGCGGCGGTCATATCCGTGAAGCTGCCTGAGGCGCAGTTCGAGGGACAGACCAAGCAGAAGCTCGGCAACGCCTATATAAGGACGCTTGTCGACTCGGTTGTGAACGACCAGCTGACGGTATATTTTGAGGAGCACCCGGCGGCGGCCAAGGCCATACTCGAAAAGGCAATGATGGCAAACCGCGCGCGCGAGGCTGCAAGAAAGGCCAAGGAGTCCGTCCGCCGCAAGACCGGGCTCGAGAGCGGGCAGATGCCCGATAAGCTCCAGGACTGCAACGAGCGCGATCCGTCGCTGTGCGAGATATACATCGTCGAGGGCGACAGCGCCGCAGGCTCCGCTATCCAGGGGCGCGACTCGCGCTTTCAGGCGATACTCGCCATGTGGGGCAAGATGCTCAACGTCGAGAAGGCGAGAGCCGATAAGATATACGGCAACGACAAGCTCTATCCGCTCATCGTCGCGCTCGGCGCGGGGATCGGCGACGAATTCAATATCGAAAAGCTCAGATACCACAAGATCATCATCATGGCCGATGCCGATGTTGACGGCTCACATATCCGCACACTGCTGCTGACATTCTTCTTCCGCTATATGCGCCCGCTTATCGAGCACGGCTATGTCTACTCCGCGGTGCCGCCGCTCTATAAGCTCTCGCGCGGCAAGACCCAGCGCGTGGCTTACTCTGACGAGCAGCGCGATAAGATAAGCGCCGAGATGCGCGAGGATAACCCGAACGCAAAGGTCGACATCAGCCGCTTCAAGGGCCTCGGCGAAATGGACCCGCACGAGCTGTGGGAGACGACGATGGACCCGCAGACGCGCTCACTGCGCCGCATCACGCTGAACGACGCGATACACGCAGATCAGGTCTTTACCGTGCTCATGGGCGAGGACGTCGAGCCCCGCCGCGAGTGGATAGAGCAGAATGCAAAATACGTCGTCAACCTCGATATATAAACAATTCAACAAAAAGCCGGATACTAATACAGGGAACTACGGTTCCGAAACGGAGAATTTTTAATGGCACATAAGAGAGATTACAAACCTGAGGATATAGCGTTTCCGGATCAGGTCATAACCGAGTCGGAGCTGGTGAGCGAAATGCAGACCAGCTACATCGACTACGCCATGTCCGTTATCGTCGGCAGAGCGCTGCCGGATGTGCGCGACGGTCTCAAGCCCGTCCACAGGCGCATACTCTACGCAATGTACGAGGACGGCCTGACGAGCGACAAGCCCTTCAAGAAGTCCGCGACCTGCGTCGGCGACGTGCTCGGCCGCTACCATCCGCACGGCGACGCTTCGGTCTACGACGCGATGGTGAGACTTGCGCAGAACTTCTCCATGCGCTACATGCTCGTCGACGGGCACGGCAACTTCGGTTCCGTGGACGGCGATCCCCCCGCGGCCTACCGATACACCGAGGCAAGGCTCTCCAAGATATCCAATGAGATGCTGCGCGATATTGATAAAGAGACGGTCGACTGGGATCCTAACTTTGACGAAACGCGCAAGGAGCCGAGAGTGCTGCCGTCCCGCTTCCCGAACCTGCTGGTGAACGGCTCGTCCGGTATTGCAGTCGGCATGGCGACGAACATCCCGCCGCACAACCTCAAAGAGGTCATAAACGCCTGCGTATGCGTGCTGGAGAACCCGGAGGCAACGCTTGCCGACCTCATGCAGCACATCACCGGACCGGACTTTCCGACGCGCGGCATTATCATGGGGCGCAGCGGCATCCGTCAGGCCTACGCCACCGGGCGAGGCAAGGTCGTTGTGCGCGCGCGCACAGAGTTCGAGGAGCACGGTCAGGGACGCACGAGGATAATCGTGACGGAGCTGCCGTATCAGGTCAATAAGCGCCAGCTCATAAAGAACATCGCAGATCAGGTACACGACAAGCGCCTTGAGGGCATATCCGACCTGCGCGATGAGACCGACCGCAACGGTATGCGCGTCGTCATCGAGCTCAAGCGCGACGCGAACCCGCAGGTCGTGCTGAACCGTCTCTTTGCACAGACGGCGATGCAGACCACATTCTCGATAAACATGCTGGCGCTGGTCAACAACCAGACCCAGCCGAAGATACTCTCACTGCGCCATATACTTGACGAGTACCTCACCTTCCAGGAGGAGATAATCGTCCGGCGCACAAAGTACGACCTGCGCAAGGCCGAGGAGCGGGCGCATCTGCTGGAGGGCCTGCTGATAGCCCAGGACAATATCGACGAGGTCATCAGCATCATCCGCACCAGCTACGACAACGCAAAGCAGCGCCTTATGGAGCGCTTCAATCTCAGCGATGTTCAGGCGCAGGCGATATGCGATATGCGTCTTATATCACTCCAGGGTCTCAACCGCGAGAAGCTCGAAAACGAGTACAAGGAGCTTGAGGACAAGATCCGCTACTTCAAGGATCTGCTGGCAGACCCTGAGAAGATAAAGGGCGTGCTCAAGGACGAGCTTATCGCCCTGCGCGATAAGTACGGCGACGACAGAGTCACCGAGATACAGGACGTCGCCGACGAGATAGACATTGAGGACCTCATCGAAGAGGAGCAGTGCGTCTACACTCTTACTCACGGCGGATATATCAAGCGTATGCCCGTCAGCGAGTACCGCGCTCAGGGGCGCGGCGGCCGCGGCATCCGCGCGATGGCGACGAAGGACGAGGACTTTGTGGACACGGTGTTCACCGCCTCCACGCATGACTATATCCTGTTCTTCACCTCAAAGGGGCGCGTGTTTGTAAAGAAAGGCTACAACATCCCCGAGGCCGGACGCAGCGCGCGCGGCACGAACATCATAAACATTATCCAGACCGAGAACGGCGAAAAGATAAGCGCAATGATCCGCGGCCGCGGCAGGGATGACGACGGCTATCTTGTCTTTGTCACAAAGCGCGGCACGGTAAAGCGCATGGAGCAGTCGGCGCTGAAAAACATCCGCTCGAACGGCCTGCGCGCGATAATTCTCGACGAGGGCGATTCGCTCATATCTGTGCTCCAGACGACCGGTGAGGAGAATATATTCATCGCGACCTATAACGGCATGGCGGTCTGCTTCAATGAGAGCGACCTGCGCCCCTTGGGAAGAAACGCGATGGGCGTGCGCGGCATAAGGCTCAGAGAGGGCGACTGGGTCGTCGGAGCGGGCAACAGCCTGGCGGGCGAAGCGGTGCTGACGATAACCGAAAAGGGCTACGGCAAGCGCACTCTGCTCAGCGAGTACAGCATTCATGGCCGCGGCGGCATAGGCATCAAAAACTATCAGGTCACAGACAAGACCGGCGGCATTGCCGATGTAAAGATGGTAAACCCCGGCGAGGATATCCTTGTCATCAGCGACGACGGTACGATAATCCGCATGGCGGTGGACCATATCTCCGTGCTTGGACGCTCGACTCAGGGCGTGCGCATCATGCGCCTTGCCGAGGGCAGCCGCGTGATATCCATAGAGCGCACCGAGAGAGAACAGGGCGAGGACGAATCGGAGAAAATTGAAGCCGAGGAAGCGCCAGAGGGAAGCGGCGAAGAATAAGCGACGGCGAACGTGTAAAGGAGAACCGGCGTGAATAAGGACAGAAAAAAGAATAAATATAATCCGCTCGGCGTTATTGCCGCGATAGTGATAATCTTCCTTGCGGAGTTCGCGGATTCCGCAGAGGGCTTGGGGATCCTGATATTCATCGCGGTCATCGTCGGTATCGCGGTGCTGCTGGTAAATAAGCTGAAGCCGAAGGCAGCAGCCACGGCACGGGAGAGCACCGAGCAGCCGCGCAGCGAGGGCAGGCACGTAAGCTTTGTACCGGAAATTCATCTCCACTCCGACGGCAGCGAGTGTGTGAACACTCTGCGCGGCAGGGAGAAGTATTACGCGCAGCTTGACAGCTTCCTGAAAAACGGCATCATCGACCGCAATGAATACAAATTCATGCGCGAGAGATACGCAAAGATGGACATTCCGGATGATCTTTGACGAATGAAAACTGTAACTATCTACACTGATGGAGCATGCAGCGGCAACCCCGGCCCGGGCGGCTGGGGGGCGATACTGCGCTATAACGGCGTCGAGAAGGAGCTTTCCGGAGGCATGGCGCAGACGACGAACAACCGCATGGAGCTCACCGGCGTGATCTCCGCGCTCTCGGCGCTCAAGGAGAGCTGCGCTGTTGAGCTGTATTCGGATTCAAAATACGTCATCGACGCGCTGGAAAAGGGCTGGGCGCGCTCATGGCGTGCGCGCGGCTGGGTGAAGTCCGATAAAAAGCCTGCGCTCAACCCTGATCTCTGGGCGCAGCTGCTTGAGCTGTGCGAAAAGCACGAGATGCACTACCACTGGGTGAAGGGTCACGCCGACAACGAATACAACAACCGCTGCGACGCGCTTGCCGTGGAGCAGCGGGACAGATACGCAAAATGAAAAAGAACTATAACGACAAACCGATAAAGGTCTTCATGTCATATATCGCCGGGCAGAGGAAGCTCTTCGCGATAGACATGGTCTGCGCGGTGCTGGTATCGGTGATAGACCTTGTTTTCCCGTACGTGTCAAGGCAGTCGATGAAAACGCTGCTGCCGCAGAATCTGTATAAGACCTTCTTTATCATCATGCTTATCATGGCGCTGGCCTATGTGCTCAAGGGCGTGCTGTACTACGTGATAACGGTCATCGGGCACAGGATGGGCGTGCTTGTCGAAGCGGACATGCGCAAGGACGTTTTCTCACACATGCAGGATCTCTCGTGCAGCTTCTATGACAAGAACCGCACGGGCGCACTGATGAGCCACATCACGAGCGACCTGTTCGAGGTGACGGAGCTTGCGCATCACGGCCCGGAAAATGTGCTGATCTGCGCGCTGACGATACTCGGCGCGCTGGCGGTGATGTTCACGATGGAGTGGCGGCTCGCGCTGGTGCTGACGATAGTTCTGCCGCTCGGCCTGTGGTTCACGCTGTCGCAGCGCGGGAGCATGAGGCGGGCAAACGTCGAGGTCAAGCGCAAGACAGCGGAGATATATTCCGCCATCGAGAGCAGCATCTCCGGTATCCGCACGGCGAAGGCCTTTGCCAATGAGGACCAGGAGAACAATAAATTCGACAAGGCGAACGACCTGTTCCGCGGCGCGAAGGTGACCTACTACAAGGCGATGGGCATGTACATAAGCGGCATGGAGTTTACGACCGGCATCATGCAGGTCGTGATAGTCGCATTCGGCGGGCTGCTTATCATGCGCGGCGACATGAATTACATAGACCTTATCACCTTTACGCTCTATGTCTCTACGTTCATTTCTCCTGTGAAGCGCCTTGTGCAGTTCTCGGAGACCTATATGCAGGGCGCGGCAGGCTTCGAGCGCTTCCTTGAGGTCATGCGCACGGAACCGACGGTGAAGGATAAGCCGGACGCTAAGGTCCTGGACAGCGTCCGCGGCGAGATAGAATACAAGGACGTCTGCTTCGATTACGGCAACGGCGTGCCGGTGCTTGAGAACGTGAGCTTCCGCATCGAACCCGGACACAGCTTCGCGGTAGTCGGCCCGTCGGGCGGCGGCAAGACTACGCTGTGCCAGCTGCTGCCGCGCTTCTATGACGTGTGCTCCGGCAGCGTGACGGTCGACGGGACGGATGTGCGCGATGTGACGCAGGCGAGCCTGAGAAAGAACATCGGCATGATACAGCAGGATGTGTTCATGTTCGCCGGGACTATACGCGAGAACATCCGCTACGGCCGGCCGGACGCGACGGACGAGGAGATCGTCGCCGCAGCGGTGAGAGCCGAGATACACAGCGAGATCATGGAGATGCCCGACGGCTACGATACTTACATCGGCGAGCGGGGAGTGATGCTCTCCGGCGGGCAGAAGCAGCGCATATCCATCGCCCGCGTTTTCCTCAAGAACCCGAAGATACTCATACTCGACGAGGCAACGAGCGCGCTCGACACCGTGACGGAGCAGAGAATACAGAACGCTTTCGACAAGCTCAGCGAGGGGCGCACGACGATAATCATCGCGCACAGGCTCTCGACCGTGCGCAATGCCGACAGGATAGCCGTTATCGAGGATGAGCATATCATCGAAATGGGCAGCCATGACGAGCTTATGGCGAAGAACGGAGCATACGCCGAGCTGTGCAGAGCACAGTCCTTGGATAAACATAGTGGGGGTAACGACAATGCTGAACATTAAAAAGGGCGGACACAGAGACCTTGAGCGCTATTTTACCCTGATCGAGATGGATTTTGACAGCGAGGAGCTGCTGCCGAAGATCGCGATCCACAAGGGCATGATGAACGGCTCGCTTGAACTGCTGATCGCCTACGATGAGGACAGCGGCATGGACGCGGGCTACGCGCTCGTCGCGACGAAGAACCTCTACGGCTATGTGCTGCTGAAGTATCTGGCGGTCATGCCGTGGTGCCGCGGTCAGGGGCTGGGCATACAGATCATGCGCCTGATAAACAAGCGCTATGCCGACAAGCAGGGGATCATTGCGGAGCTGACGGAGTTTGAGGATCCGGATCCCGACAGGCTCAGGAAGCTGCGCAAGTTCTTCAACCGCTTCGGCTATGAGGAGATCGAGAGCAACTATACAATAAGCGGCGTCAAGGCGAATCTGCTTGTGAAGCAGATAAAGGGAAAGACCGACATAACGCCGGTGGCGCAGAGGATCATTCCGGATTTCTATTCACGTTTTCTCACCGTGTTCACGATGGAGAAAATGCTGGATATAAAACCGGTGAAGTGAAGACAACAAACCTGCTTCTGTTTTGCACGGAAGCAGGTTTTGCGTTTTGATGGGGGAGACGCGGGGGGCGTACCGTGGACTGGGCGCTGCATTTTTGATATGGCCTTTCGCAATGACAAACTGCGGTATGCTCCGCAGGGTGACTTTCTGTGCGAACAGAAAGTCACCAAAGAGTCGTTTAAGAGGCGGGGATTGCGTTTTCCCCGCCCCTTTTGAAACCCCACCCTTGAACCGCCAAAGAGGAACCGTGCGCGGTTCCCCTCGTATAATGAAGT
>CAVFGM010000122.1:0-2173 GCA_963621955.1 Bacteroidaceae bacterium | reverse complement strand
GTCATGTTCGAAAGGAGATTTTAAACATGAAGACCATTCTTAATAAATACGAAGCACTCAAGGCAGCTCTGGAGGAGCTTGGACTCGACGCGGAGACCAGCCGCGCACTTTCACTCGAATACCGCGGCGCGTACTGCGAGGTCGTTATCGGCACCGAGTGGCTCAACTATGACTGCTACATCGACCGCGTCACCGGCGAGATTGCAGGCATCGACACCGTGCCGCAGGAGGATCCGGAGGCCTTCGAGGGCGACCTGTGCGCGGAGCTTCTGCGCGAGGAAGAAAAGGCAGCATAATATAAATTTACTCAACATGCTTAAAAACCCGGCGCTGAGTGGTCAGCGCCGGGTTTTTGTGGTATTATAGCAGCAGATCATTTTTTGTGAGGTCAGCGCTCATGCCGGAATACAGACACATACAGCGGCAGTTCGGGCCGGTGTATGACGAGAACTCGAAAATACTCATCCTCGGCAGCTTCCCCTCGGTCAAGTCCCGGGAGGTCAATTTCTTCTACGGCCATCCGCAGAACCGCTTCTGGCCGCTCATGGCGCGCGTGCTCGGCTGCGGCGTGCCGCGGAGCACAGAGGAAAAGAAAGCCATGCTGCTCTCAAACGGCGTTGCGCTGTGGGACGTGCTCGATTCCTGCGATATCGTGGGTTCCAGTGACAGCAGCATCAGAAACGCCGTGCCGGTCGATATCGCGCTTATCCTGCGCGCGGCGGATATACGGCACATCTACTGCAACGGCGCCGCGGCGTATGAGCTGTTCATAAAGCACCTCACGCCCGTCTGCGGCTTGACGCCGGTGAAGCTGCCGTCGACGAGTCCTGCGAACGCCTCATGGACAATGGACAGATTGTACGAGCAATGGAAACAGATACTCACAGATTAAAGGAGACACACATGAAGCACTGCATAATCGCAAAGTTCAATGACAGCGTAGTTGACAAGATGGCCATGATCAGGCGGATAGAAGAGCTGTTTGCATCAATGCCGGTGATGGACGGCATTCACGGCTGCACCGTGCTGAGAAACTGCATCGACCGGGAGAACCGCTATGACCTCGCCATCGTCATCGAAATGGACAAGGCCGCGCTCCCCGCATGGGATGCGTCGGAGCTGCACCGCGAGTGGAAAAGCGGCTTCGGCTCTTATCTCGCGGCCAAGGCAATATTTGATTTTGAGTGATCAATCTATCGGGTACAGCTCCTGATTTTCGCTCAGGCAGAAATATGTAGTCCCGAGACGGCGGTCGGTGTACATCGTGAACAGCTCTCCCTGGAGGTCGTTTGACTGGAAGACCACGCTCGGCACCATTCTGCGCTCGCCGCACAGCAGGCGCAGCGCCGCATCGATGCATTCCTCCGTCGGCACGAGCCCGGCAAAGCGCGCAGTGTTCACGCAGGAGTACTGCCCTTTCTGGTAAATGACGTCGTGTATGCTGTCCGGGTACTCGGGCGAGGCGACGCGGTTCATAATGACCTCACCCACGCATATGCGGAATTCGTCTGTGAGCCAGTCGCTCCCGGCCTCGTAGCAGATGACTTTTGAAAGCAGATACAGATCGTCAAAGCTTATTTTGCCGGGGTCTGGCTCCGCGGCGGATGCGTCTATGACGGCATTGCGCTTTTCCTCGGCGCTCCTCCCGGCTTCAACGTCCCCCGCCGCCGCGGCTGCGGTCATTTCGTTCAGGTAATATGCTGCGAGGTCGGCTTCATAGCTGATGCTGCCGCCGGTCATCAGGTCAAAGATGCTCCTGTGCTCTTCGCTCTGTGCTTCCGGTTCCGGTGCGGCTATGTCAGAACTCTCCTGCGCCCCGACGGGCTCGCAGGGCTCTTCCGGGGCGCTCTCCTCGATCGCCGCAGGCTCTGTTGGCGCGGTGATCTCCGTGCTTTCCTCGGCGGGAGCGGTTTGCTGCGGCAGCTCGGGCGCAGGTTTCGGCGCGCGGTCGAGAGCCGACCCGCCCGCGGCCAGAGCGATAAACAACACGATAACAGAGGCAATGATCCTTTTCATGCTTCCACCTCCCGCTGCCAAGTATAACAGCGCAGGCGGAAATAAATTGTCGGATCATGCGGGGAAATAGAAAGTAAGCCGCCGCTGCGGGGTTATACCCTGCAGCGGCGGTCAACTTGTCAAAGAACCTTTTGTTCTTTGACAAAAAAGATTGCGC
>CAVFGM010000121.1:19996-31869 GCA_963621955.1 Bacteroidaceae bacterium | reverse complement strand
GCTATAACGAGCGCGAGTCTTCCTGCAAAAAAGCGGATACTTACCGCTTGCGTAAGGCTGTTTCTCGAAAAGGGATATAAGGGAACGACGGTTGCGGAGATAATTCGTGAGGCGGATGTCTCGGCAAGTACCTTTCAGAATATCTTCCGCGCGAAGGACGGCGTGCTGGTAGAGCTTGTTGAGTTCATGTTCGGCAATCAGTTCGGCGCGGCGCGGAAGATCGCCGGAGAGGACGCATCGCCGGTGTATGTATACGCAGTGGAGACCTCCATACAGATGACGCTGACGGAGCTTAACGAGAACCTGCGCGAGATATATCTTGAGGCCTATACGCATGAGGAGGCCGCGGATTATATCCATGAGCACACCTCGGCAGAGCTGTACAATATCTTTTCGCCGTATCTGCCCGGCTATACCGAGAGCGATTTCTATGAGCTCGAGATAGGCACGGCCGGTATAATGCGCGGCTACATGGCGCGCAAGTGCGATAAGTATTTTACGCTTGAAAAGAAGCTGAGCCGCTTTCTCACAATGAGCATGAGCGCTTTCAAGGTGCCCGAGGAAGAGCAGGAAAAGGTCGTCGGGTTCATCGCGGGGCTCGATATCCGCGGGATATCGGAGCAGGTCATGCGCGAGCTGTTCCGTGCGCTTGCGATGCAGTTCGAGTTCTCCCTGAACGGGCTTGAATAAAGCGAATAAAGCTGATATTTGCAGTCTCCCCATGCTCTCGGCATGGGGAGACTTTTATTGAATTGTTCATAAAATTTGCTTGACCATGGCGCGGATAAGGAGTATACCATGCACTGCGATTGTAAGATCGCAGGAGGCTCATATGAAGAAAAAAGATCATTTACAGATAGGCAGGCTCCTGCTCGCGCAGAAGGACGCAAAGCTCAGCGGCATACAGCGGCTCGCGTTCCTGTTCGGCTGCGTCGAACCGGATATAAACCCGTTTACATACGCGCGCGGCTCGATAAAGCATGAGTTCCTGCACGGTCACCATGCGGATAATTCCAGCAAGCACCGGCATAAGCTCATGCGCCGTCTCTCGAACAGCGGGGTACACTCCCTGTGGCAGTGGTTTTCACTCGGGACGCTTATCCACTATGCCGTTGACAGCTTCACATATCCGCACAACAGCGTGTTCGGCGGCTCAATGGCGGAGCATATCAAATATGAAAAGCAGCTGCACGCAAATTTTGCCGAGCACCTGAAGGAGCTTGCCGGGCGCGGCGAGCAGAAGCTCCGGGGCATACATGATGTCGACGCTCTGCATGAGCGCTATCTCAAGGGCGCGGGCACCGTGCAGACGGACTGCCGGTATATTATCGACTCCTCAAAGCTGATATGGCGCCGGCTCCTCTCCGGCTCGCATCACCTCTCGGCATGAGAATGGAAAAGTAAAGAATGACAGAAACACCGGACTGATCCAGTCCGGTGTTTCTGCATTTACGTGTTATTTTAGTTCAGAAAAATTTTATCACAGCAGCGCGCGGACGCTCTCCAACAGCGCGCTGAGGTCGGAGCGCGCCACGAGGAGCCGCGCCGTGCCGTCGAGGGAGACAAGGCAGTTGCCGCTGTCGTAATCGTAGAACTCCAGCACGACGGTTTTGAAATTATCGGTATTGCGGTGGAATGTGAAGCGCAGGAGCATACTCATGTCAGGCTCCTTTTTGCTGCCGCTGTCGCTCGGGAGCATTTCATTGAGCCGGTCGAGGATCGGCTGAAGCTCTTTCTCCTCGCCGTCGAGCAGCCATGCGGTCTCGCCGTCGGCGTTCCCACTCTTCGTAAAGGAGGCGGAATCACCGGTCAGGTCGATATCCACGGAGTCGACAGTGTCCCAATCCATGTCGAGGACTTCGTCGGGCTGGAGAGATTCATATGTCGCGTGGAGGAGATTGTCGCAGATCGTCCCGTCGATGAGGTACACCATCTGCGAGCCCGCGATGCGGGCATAGCACTTATCGTCAAGGTAGCTGCCTATCTCGAGCCTGAAAGTGTGCTCGGTCTCCTGCGTGTCATATATGGTGCTGCCATTACTGTCGGTCATGTTGGTGGCGACCTCGGAGCTTTCGATGTATTTCACTTTGACGACGGCGGTGGGCTCTGCCAGGCCGTAGGTCTTGAGGTCATCGTCGTCCGCCTTGTAATTTACGCAATCGCCCCAGGTGAGCCCGGTTATCTTGCCGGTGAAGGCTTTCGTCAGCGCAGTGTCGAGCGTCAGATAATCGTCCCCGTCCTTATAGAACCAGACGTAGCCGTCGCTGTAGGCAAGGCCGCTGTTTTCGATATGGTCAAGCTCGTAGTGACTGTCGCCGGACTCGACCGTGAAGCTCACAATATTGCTCATGTCCGGCAGCAGCTCCTTGGTGACGAGGTCATAAAGCCCACAGTCAAAGCTGTCGATGATGTTCTTGTCGACAAGGTAGACCTTGCCGGCACCGGTGGACATATAGCGGCTGCCGCCGAGCCCCGCTTCATTGCCGAAAGAGAGCACCGACTGCTCGCCGCTGCCGGTGGAGACCGTGACCTGGCATATCGGGTCACTCAGCCCATACTCTGAGAGCGCGGCGGGTTCGTCTATCGTGCGCTCGGCGCTTATGCTGCTGATGGCGCTCACCATGCGGTCAATGCGCGAGCTGTCAAGCGGAAAGTCCGGATCGTCATTGGAGTACCATGTGCCGTTGTCGCGCTCGAAGCTGAGGCTGCCGGTGTATCTGAAGCTCAGGGATGTCACGGAATCGGCATCGAGTGTGAACACGGCGGAGCTTTCGGCCTTGTCGCTGCCGGTGTTCAGCTCCGGGTTCAGCTTTGACGCTGCAAAAGCCGCGGCGCACATGACTATCAGCACGCCGAGGAGTATAAGCAGTTTCTTTGCCCTTTTCATTTGCGCCTCCTTCTGAGCCACACACATACGCCCGTGCCGAGGAACAGCGCCGGGATCAGCCAGATGATGACCGCTGTCATCACCGATGCGCTGGAGCTGCTGATCGTGAGGTATTCATAGTTCATGCTCTTTGAATGGATGGATATACCGTCCTCATGGCCGCACATCCAGCTGAGCGCGTTGAGGAACAGGTCAAGGTTCCCGCCCGAGACCATCGAACTGCTCTGCTCATCCAGCAGTGCACCCGAGGAGACCCAGACTATCTGCGCTGTGCTGCCGTCGTCATTCTCGGCGGTGACGGCAGCGCCCAGCGCGAAAGCGCCGTCAATGTCGCCGTCCTCTTTTTCATAGGTCGTGCTGTCATATCCCGCGGCCTTAGAATACGCGGAAGAGGAGGTGCTGAGCATGGTATCGACCGTTACGCCGTCGGGCAGTGTATCGCTTACGCGCAGTCCATGCGCGATGGACAGCAGCACATAGTAGCCGCCGTCAATGAGCGGTTCGGTGATGCTGTGGCTCTTGAGGTCGGGCAGCAGGTAATAGGGCGTGCCCCATGCGTAGTTGTTCTGGTTTGCCTCGACGACGATGCCGTCGACGGCTTCAACGCCGTAGCCCGCCATGAGCGCTTCAAGGTTCGTGAGCTTCCCATCCTTCGGCGGATCGGTGACGAGCATCAGCCTGCCGCCGGAGGCGAGATAATCCGCAATTTTCTGCGCTTCGTCCTCGGAGATATCGCTCTGCGGGGTGTTTATCAGCAGCGCACCAGCGTCCTCCGGTACGGCCTCGACCGTCAGCAGGGACAGGCTCTCGGTCTGTATATTCTGCTTCTCGACCGCGGTTTTGAACGTGGAGCTCAGCTCCGCTTCGCCGTGCCCGCTGAGGATATAGAGCGTCGGCATGGCGTCGTTCACAACGTAGCTGATGGCGCTCGTGAGCTCGCCCTCACCGGCAAAGTTCTGACTGACGGAGCCGCCGGAATAGTAGTCGGAATAATCGTATTCGTAGATGCTGTTGTAGTCGATGTAGCGGTAACGGTCGCCGCGGCATACGACGAGGGAGTTGTTGTAGAGCTGACCGTCATAATACTGCTTGGCAAAGGTCGGGTAAACATCCGGGTCCTTTTTCGTCACGCTTATTTTATTGCTCAGGCTGCTGTAACGGTCAAGGAGCGTCGCGATGTTTGAGTCTTCATACCCGCTCTGGACGATCCAGTAAATGTCAATGTTCTCATCCAGACCGGCCAGAACCTTTTCCGTCTGCTCTGAGACGGTGTATAGCCCGTTCGCGGTAGTGTCGAGCTTCGTATAGGTCGAGGGGAGATTGCCGACGAGGGCGTTCACTGCAACGGCTATCGCCAGTACTATCACCGCCGCCGCGACGCTGTAGCCGCCCGCGTGGAAGCTGCGGGTGCTCAGCGAGGAGAACGGGCGCTTTGCTGTATCTTCCTTTTTCATCAGCTCCACCTCCTCTTTTCCATGGCCTGCACGCTGAGAAACAGGAACACGGCGGCCACGGTGATATAGAACACTATCGCCGTCACATCGAAGATGCCGCTCACAAACTGCTCAAACCTCGCGAAGAGCGACAGGCTTGACAGTATATTCGGGAACAGCCCCTCGAAGCTCTCTTTCTTGAATGTGTAGAACACAAAGACGAGCACCTCGGACGCGATGAAGATGACCGCGGAGGCAAAGCCGCTCTTGGTCATCAGAAAGAATATCAGCGCCAGCGCCGCCACGGCAAAGGTCAGCGCCGCGAATGACGCAAAGGCCGTCGATGAGAAGAAACTGGACAGGCTCGCGAGGAAGTAGTTCACAAGCAGCGCCGCGAAGCACAGCCCCGCCGCGACGCCCTGACTGTCCGTGACCGAGGAAATGAACGCCCCGACTGCGAGCAGCGCCGCGCCGAGGAAGAAGAAGCCGACGAGCGCGCCGTAGGCCGCGGCGAGGTTCACCTTGCCGAAGTGGGAGAGCACCGCCGGGTATAAGCCGATGATGCACAGCGGGATCAGGAACATGACGAGCATCGCAAGGTATTTGCCCATCACGACCTCGGTCATCGTAAGCGGCAGGGAATAGAGGAGCTGATCGGTCTTCTGCCGCTTCTCCTCGGCAAACACGCGCATCGTGAGTATCGGGACGATGACGAGGAAGATAAACGACATGCTGCTCAGCACATATTCAAAATTGCTGACGGCGGCCCTGATGTTGTAGGCCATGGTGTAGATCCCCGCGAACAGCAGCAGGAACGCGCCGAACACATAGCCCGAAAGCCCCGTGAAATATGAGGACAGCTCACGCCGGAATACGGCTTTCATGCTTTGTCAGCCTCCTTTTCTCCGTCGGTAAGCTCGATGAAGATATCCTCAAGGCTTGCCTTGGCTGTGGTCATCTGGAGTATCGCGTGCCCCGCGCCCGCAAAGCGGAGCGAAAGCTCGCGGCAGACGCTGCCGGTGTCGTCCCCGGACAGCTCTATCGTCAGGAGGCAGCCCTTGTCGTGCGGCTGCGCGTCTATCTTCGTGACGCCGGGGAGAGTGCCGGCAAGCTCCAGCGCCTTGGCCTTGCCGGCATCCGTGTCAAGCTCGATGCGCGCTTTGCCGGCGAAGAGCTTTTCAAGGTTCTCCGGTGTGTCGCAGGCGACGAGGCGGCCCTTGGAGATTATCAGCACCGTGTCGCACACGGCCTGCACCTCGGAGAGGATGTGGCTTGAGAGGACGACGGTGTGTTCGCGCCCCAGACTCTTTATAAGCTCGCGTATCTCGACTATCTGCTTCGGGTCAAGGCCGACGGTCGGCTCGTCAAGGATGATGACCTTTGGGTTTCCGAGCAGCGCCTGCGCGATGCCGACGCGCTGGCGGTAGCCCTTGGAGAGGTTGCGGATGAGCCTGTCCGCCACGTCGGTGATCTGCGTGACCTCCATCACCTGCGCGATCTGCCGCTTGATATCGCTCTTGGCCACGCGCTTTGCTTCGGCAACGAATTGCAGGTACTCCCTCGGCGTGCTGTCGATGTACAGCGGCGGCTGCTCCGGGAGGTAGCCGATGAGCTTTTTGGCCTCGTTCGCGTCCTCGAAGATATCGTGCCCGTCGATGCTCACGTCGCCGGAGGTGGCGGCAAGGCAGCCGGTCATAATGTTCATGGTCGTGGACTTGCCCGCGCCGTTCGGGCCGAGAAAGCCGTATATGCGCCCGTCCTCTATCGTGAAGGACAGATCCGACACAGCCGTGTGTTCGCCGTAGAGCTTTGCCAGATGCTTTACTTCTATCAAAAAGAATCAGCTCCTTTGCATGGTTTCCAACAAGGGGAAATTGTAGGCCCGAAATCTTAAGCGAACCTAAAATAAAATGGAACATTCTGTTAACATTGTTTGGATGCGTTAAAATCAGCTTTACCGCACCATAGGTTATCCTGTATAATCAAAATATAAACAGTCGCAAAGACATGAAAGGGGACAGATATGAATTTTACCGATGACGGCAGCTACAGCAGCGGCCCGGCGCCCAAGCCGAAAAAGCGCATACAGCTGCCAACGAAGCGCCTGCTCGTTATCCTGCTGGCCGTGCTGCTGGTGATAACGGCGCTCGATTCTTTCTACACGCTCAAGGAGGACCAGTACGCTGTTATAACCACTTTCGGCAAGCCCAGCATGGTCTCAAGCTCCGGCCTCAAGCTGAAGATCCCGTATATCCAGCGCGTTACCAAGGTCGCAAAGACTATACAGGGCTTCCCACTCGGTTACCGCACGGACGGTTCGGAGGTCGAGGACGAGTCGCTTATGATCACCTACGATTATAACTTCGTGAATGTGGACTTTTATGTGGAATACAGGGTGACCGACCCGATAAAATTCCTCTATAATTCCAGCGACCCTCTCGATATCCTGCGCATGCTCTGTCAGAGCTATATCCGCGACACGATAGGGCTCTATGACGTCGACAGCGTCATCACCACCGGCAAGAGCGAGATACAGGCCGCGATAAAGCAGAAGGTCGTGACGCGGCTCGAGAGCGAGGACATCGGCCTGCAGCTTACAAACATCACCATTCAGGACGCAGAGCCGCCCACGGCGGATGTGCAGCAGGCCTTTACTGCGGTCGAGACTGCCAAGCAGTCGGCCGACACCGCGGTGAACAACGCCCGCAAGTACGCAAATGAGGTCATCCCCGCCGCGACTGCCGACGCCGACCAGATCATCAAGAGTGCCGAGGGCTACAAGGAAAGCAAGATAAACGAGGCCAACGGTCAGGCCGCGCGCTTCAAATCGCTGTTTGACGAGTATGAAAAGTACCCGCTCATAACAAAGCAGCGGCTCTATTATGAGGCGATGGAGGAGATATTGCCCGGCATAAAGCTCTATATCGTCGATGAGAACACCGGCGTGCAGACTGCGCTCCCGCTGAGCCCGTTCGCCAGTGTCGACATGGGAGGAAATGGCTGATGAAAAAGAAAATAATACTCCCGATAATCGCCGTGATCGCGGCGGTCATCCTCTTCGGCGGCTGCTTCTACACGACCCAGCCGAATGAATATACCATCGTGCGCCAGTTCGGCGCGGTGGTCAAGGTCGTGGACGAGCCGGGGCTGAGCATGAAGCTGCCGTTTATCCAGTCTGTCAGCACCCTGCCCAAGACTGAGATGCTCTATGACCTTGCCGTGAGCGACGTTATCACGAGCGACAAGAAATCCATGGTCGCCGACAGCTTCGTGCTCTGGCGCATTGACGATCCTCTGCTGTTCATAAAGACTCTCTCCGGCAACATCGCAAACGCCGAGTACCGTATTGATACCATTGTCTATAACAGCCTCAAGACCGTTATCAGCTCCATGAAGCAGGAGAACGTCATCTCCGGGCGTGACGGGCTGCTTGCCCAGAAGATAATGGACAACGTCGGCGACACCTTTGATGCCTACGGCATAACCGTGCTCGCCATCGAGACGAAGCGGCTCGACCTGCCGGACGAGAACAAGGCCGCCGTGTACGAGCGCATGATCTCCGAGCGCGGGAACATCGCCGCGTCTTTCTCCGCCGAGGGCGAAGCCGAAGCAAAGCAGATCCGCAACGAGGCGGACAAGACCGTGCAGATCACGCTCTCCGAGGCAAACGCAATGGCCGAGAAGCTCAAGGCCGAAGGCGAGGCGGAGTACATGCGCATCCTCTCCGAGGTGTACGATACCCCGGAGGAAGCGGATTTCTATGAGTTCATGCGTGCGCTCGACATGGCGCGCAACTCCCTCAAGGACGGGGAAAAGACCCTCGTCGTCTCCTCCGATTCTCCCATTGCCCGCGTGTTCTCGGCGTTGAGCTGAACGAATACTTTCACGGCCTCCCCATATATGTGGGGAGGCCGTTTTTCTATATAGACAGACATAGAAATTTTCTTCCGGTATTGACAAAGGCATATGCGGATGATAACATTCAAAGTTAGTTAAGGCTAACTTATATAAAAAGATGAGGGCTGCATATATGACTTTGGATGAGCTTAAGACCGGCGCTTCCGCCGTTATCACCGCCGTCGGCGGCGAGGGGCCGCTGCGCTGCCGCCTGCTGGACATGGGGCTGATCCCGCGCACGGAGGTCACGCTTCAGAAGATCGCGCCGATGGGTGACCCTATACAGATCCGCGTGCGCGGCTATGAGCTGACGCTGCGCATCGAGGACGCGAAAAAGATAGAGGTGCGGGAGGTCGGTTCAAAATGATCTTTGCGCTTGTAGGAAACCAGAACTGCGGCAAGACCACGCTCTTCAACGCCCTGACCGGCTCGAACCAGCACGTCGGCAATTTCCCCGGCGTCACCGTCGAGCAGAAATCCGGCGAGGTGAGGGGAGTGAAGAACTGCTCCGTGGTCGACCTGCCGGGTATATACTCCCTGCGCCCCTATACGCAGGAGGAGATAGTCTCGCGCGACTTTATCATCAACCAGAAGCCCGACTGCATCATTAATATAATCGACGCGACGAATATCGAGCGCAACCTCTATCTCACGCTCCAGCTGCTTGAACTGCGCGTGCCGACGGTCATCGCGCTCAACATGATGGACGAGGTCTACGCAAACGGCGGGACGGTCGATGTGCAGCAGCTCAGCCGCCTCATCGGCGTACCGGTCGTGCCAATCAGCGCCGTGAAGGGCGAGGGCGTGTCCGAGCTTATCGACCGCGTGGTCGATACCGCGCGGAAGAAGGCACTGCCCGGCGTGACGGACTTCTGCGCGGACGATTCACCTGTCCACCGCTGCATCCACGCGGTCATCCATCTCATTCAGGATCACGCCGACAGGCTCGGCGTATCCTCCCGCTTCTGCACGGCGAAGCTCATCGAGGGCGACCCGGAGCTTGCCGGCCGGCTGGAGCTGGACGAGAACGAGCGGGAGCTGCTGGAGCACTGCATCGTGCAGATGGAGAGCGAGTCCGGGCTTGACCGCAACGCCGCCCTTGCCGATATGCGCTACAGCTTCATTGAGGGCGTCGTTTCAAAAACCGTCGTGAAATGCCACGAGAGCCGGGAGCACGCGCGCTCGGTGCGCATGGACAGGGTGCTCACCGGAAAGTATACGGCGATCCCGACTTTTCTTGCGATAATGTTCCTGATCTTTTATCTCACCTTCAACGTCATCGGCTCTGCGCTGTCGGACTGGCTGAGCCTCGGCATCGATGCGCTGACCGGCCTTGTCGACCGTGGCCTCACGGCATACGGGATAAACCCGGTCGTCCACTCGCTGGTGATCGACGGCATCTTCGCCGGGGTCGGAAGCGTGCTGTCGTTCCTGCCGATCATCGTGACGCTGTTCTTCTTCCTCTCCATCCTTGAGGACACGGGCTATATGGCGCGTGTGGCCTTTGTTATGGACAGACCCTTGAGAAAGCTCGGCCTTTCGGGGCGCAGCTTCGTGCCGATGCTCATCGGCTTCGGCTGCTCGGTGCCCGCCATCATGGCGACGCGCACCGTTTCCTCCGACCGCGACAGGAAGATGACCATCCTCCTCACGCCGTACATGAGCTGCTCTGCAAAGATACCGATATACGCTGTGTTTGCCGCGGCCTTCTTCCCGCAAAACCGCGGCCTTGCGATGATCTGCCTGTATGCGCTCGGCATCCTTATGGGCATCATCGTCGCGCTCATCCTCAAGAGCACGGCCTTCCGCGGCCAGCCCGTGCCGTTTGTCATGGAGCTTCCGAATTACCGCATGCCGTCTCTCAAGAGCGTGGGGCTGCTGCTGTGGGAAAAGGCGAAGGATTTTCTCGAGCGCGCCTTTACCGTCATCTTTATGGCGACTGTGCTCATATGGTTCCTCCAGACCTTTGACACGCGCCTCAACGTCGTTGCCGACAGTGCTGACAGCCTGCTCGCCCTCATCGGGCAGCTTATCGCGCCGGTGTTCCGTCCCCTCGGCTTTGCCGACTGGCGCATGGTCACGGCGCTGATCTCCGGCTTCACGGCGAAGGAAGCTGTTGTCTCCACGCTCGCGGTGCTCCTCGGCACGAACGTCGCAAATCTCAGCTCCGCCCTCAGCTCGGTGTTCAATCCCATAACTGCGGTGAGCTTTCTGGTGTTCACGCTGCTGTATACACCCTGCGTCGCCGCCATGGCGACCATCCGGCGCGAGCTCGGTTCGGCCGTGAAGACGATAGGCGTGGTCATAATGCAGTGCTCGGTAGCGTGGCTGACGGCGTTTGCGATCTATAACGTGATAAGGGTGATCGTGTGAAGCTGCTGGATATAGTAATACTGCTTATCGTGGCCGTGCTGCTGGTGCTCGCATGGCGCACCGCGCATAAAAAGGGCGGCTGCTCCTGCGGCAGCGGCTCCGGCTGCTGCGGAGACTGCGCGCACTGCGGCCGGGTCATAGCTGCGATAAAAAAGGCGAGTAACGGGGAGATGCTCTCGCAGAATCGCCAAATACGCGACACCGGTTTTGTGAATTGTGACATATAATCCGAGTGAGCAGATAGGTTTTCTGTTATTTTCGGAGAGTTTGCAATTTCCTGTTGACAACGGAAAAAACCGGTTATATAATCACACCATCAAAGAAAGAAGGAGACACGGGTCATATGCGTAAGTTCACCGCCAACAGCATGATGATGGGTATGATGTGCATGTTCAGCATGTGCATGATGATGCGCGCGCAAAAATGTGACTCGCCTTGTTTCATACCCGCCTGATAAGAACGTGATTAACACCGGGCTTGGAAAACAAAGTGAGTTTTCCAAGTCCGGTTTTTTGTTGAAAGGAAGCGGCTCAATGATAGAGATCAAGGATCTGAGCAAAACATTTTCCTCAGCCTCCGGTACGGTCGAGGCTCTGCGCGATATTAACCTTACCATTAACGACGGCGAGATATTCGGTATCATCGGTCTGTCCGGCGCAGGCAAGAGCACGCTGGTGCGCTGCATAAACCTCCTTGAGCGCCCCACCTCCGGCCACGTTATTATCGACGGCAAGGACATGACCGTTCTTCCCCGCAGGGAGCTGCTCGAAATGCGCCGCAGCATTTCGATGATCTTCCAGGGCTTCAACCTCCTCGAGCAGCGCAGCGTTCTGAGAAACGTCTGCTTCCCGCTTGAGATGTCAGGCACCAAGAGCGGCGAGGCTAAGAAGCGCGCGCTCGAGCTGCTGAAGCTCGTCGGCCTTGAGAGCAAGGCAAACGCCTATCCCGCGCAGCTCTCCGGCGGCCAGAAGCAGCGCGTCGCCATCGCGAGAGCGCTTGCGACAAATCCCCGCTACCTCCTCTGCGACGAAGCCACAAGCGCACTCGACCCGAACACCACCCGCTCGATACTCGAGCTGCTGCGTGAGATAAATCAGTCCCTCGGCGTCACGATAATCGTCATCACCCATGAGATGAAGGTCATCGACCAGATATGCGACCGCGTCGCCGTCATCGACCAGAGCCGCATCGCCGAAGAGGGAAAGGTCAGTGACGTGTTCACCAATCCCCAGTCCGAGATCGCGCGCGAGCTTATCATCCCGCAGGACCGCGCGCGATCTCGG
>CAVFGM010000121.1:0-19968 GCA_963621955.1 Bacteroidaceae bacterium | reverse complement strand
ACCAATCCCCAGTCCGAGATCGCGCGCGAGCTTATCATCCCGCAGGACCGCGCGGCGCTCGACACCACCGGCGGCAAGAAGTTCCGCCTTATCTTCAACGGCCAGTACTCCCAGGAGCCGCTCATCTCCAAGCTCGTGCTTGAGTGTCAGGCTCCGGTGAATATAATCTTCGCCGATACCCGCGAATTTGACGGCGCGATATACGGCCACATGATAATCGAACTGCCCAGCGATGAGCGTCAGGCAGACAAGATCCTCGTCTGGCTCAAGAACAGCCCCGTCACATGGAAGGAGGAAGAGTAATGCTTTCCGAAATGTTTTATAAGCTCTGGAACAACGGCCTTATCCAGCTCGGAGTATGGGAAACCATATACATGACGCTTATCTCCTCCGCGATTGCCTACGTGATCGGCCTTCCCCTCGGCGTGATCCTCTCTGTCACGGACGCCAACGGCATCCGCCCGACACCCTGGGTCAACCGCATCCTCGGCTTCGTTGTGAACTTCTTCCGCAGCATCCCGTTCATCATCCTCATGGTCGCCATGCTGCCGGTCGCAAAGCTCGTTGTCGGCACCAGCCTCGGCAACCGCGCTGTCATCGTTATGCTCGTCATCGCTGCCGCGCCTTATGTGGCGCGCATGGTCGAAAGCTCCGTCAAGGAAGTCGGCTTCGGCGTTATTGAAGCGGCGCAGTCGATGGGCTGCACGAATATGCAGATCGTCACCCATGTGCTGCTGCCCGAAGCAAAGCCCGCCCTCATTCAGGGCGCAGTCATCTCAATGGTCACGATCCTCGGCTACTCGGCCATGGCTGCCACGATAGGCGGCACCGGCCTCGGCCAGATCGCCATCATCTACGGCCACCAGAGAAGCAACGACGATATCACCTGGATATGCGTCCTGCTGACGGTCGTTATAGTTCAGATAATCCAGATAGTGGGAACATATATAGCCCGTAAAACAGATAAGCGCATCAAGTGACGCGCCCCGGTACGGAGGTAAAAAGTATGAACTTTCCTGAGTTGTATGTCCTGCGAATGCGGCCCTCCGCCGCTTGTTGAATCGCAGAAAAGGAAAAACACATCACAAAAACCAACAAACCATCAATTATCTGATCAAAGGAGAAATTAAAAATGAAAAAGATCATTGCTCTTATCCTGACCCTCGCAGCAGTATTCAGCCTTGCCGCATGCGGCAGTTCTTCCGCTCCCGCAGCAGCCACCGAAGCCCCCGCCGCAGCTGACGCTACCGAAGCTCCCGCAGCAGCAGAGCCCGTTGAGATCACCGTAGGCGCGACCGCAGTTCCCCATGCCGAGATCCTCGAGCAGGTCAAGGATGCTCTCGCAGCTGAGGGCTACACCCTGAACATCGTTATCTATGACGACTACGTCCTGCCCAACCAGGCTCTCGCCGAGGGCACTCTTGATGCAAACTACTTCCAGCACCGCCCCTACCTCAACAGCTACAATGAGTCCAACGGCACCGACCTCGTCTCCGCAGCAGTCATCCACTATGAGCCGTTCGGCATCTACGGCAACGGCGTTTCCAGCATCTCCGAAGTTCCCGAGGGCGCAACCATCATCATCCCCGCTGACGACAGCAACGGCACCCGCGCTCTTCTCCTCCTCCAGCAGGAAGGCCTGATCGAGCTGCCCGAGGATGCTTCCCTTGAAAACGGCGTCACCGTTCTCGACATCGTTGACGACCACGGCTACAATGTCCAGGCTGTCCAAGCTGACACTGTCGCAGCACAGCTCAAGAACAGCGACGAAGGCACCATCGCCGTCATCAACGGCAACTATGCTCTGCAGGCAGGCTACAGCGTTGCCAAGGACGCTCTCGCAACTGAAAACACCGACAGCGAAGCCGCCGAGACCTATGCAAACGTAGTCGCAGTCCGCGCAGGTGAAGAGAACAGCGAGAAGATCCAGGCTCTCGTCAAGGCTCTCCAGTCCGACGCTGTCAAGCAGTTCATCACCGAGACCTACGACGGCTCTGTCGTTGCTCTCTTCTGATCGAATAGCACTCTAAATCTTAATAAGACTTAATCCCTTGCCCCCATTTATGAACAAATGGGGGCTTTTCTTTTGGGGTGATTTGCTGTATAATACGATAAACTCTTGATGTAAAGGACGGCGAAGTTTTTGAAAAAGCCCGTTAAAATAATTCTTGTAGTCCTGTGCGTCGTTTTCATCGGCGTGTTTGGCTTCAGCGCGTATAAGATAGTTTCCACCATAAACGGCTATAAGCAGGCCGAAAAGTCTTATACCGACCTTACCCAGCAGTTCACAAAAACGACTTCAGCAGCCTCGACGCCCGTGCCCTCCTCCGATGTCGGCGATGGTATCGATCCCGAGGTCTCGCCCATCGATGTGGATATCAAGGCTCTGCATGCGCAGTATCCCGATGTCGTCGGCTGGATATACTCCCCGAATACGAAGATCAATTACCCCATCGCCTATACCGATAATAACTTCTGGTACCTCGACCATCTCTATGATGAGTCCTATAACGCAAACGGTACTATCTTTATCGACACCAAGTGCGCTTCCGACTTCTCGGATAAGAACACCCTTGTCTACGGCCACAATATGAACGACGGCTCTATGTTCGCAAGCCTCAGAGACTACCGCGACGAGAGCTATTATCCCGACCATCCCTGCATTTACATCAGCACTGAGAACTATCATTACCGTCTCGACCTGATCGCAGGCTTTGTGACCGAGCCCACGTCCTTTGCGTATGCCAACAATTTCGATGAGGACGAGCAGTTCCTGCACTATATTGAGACCATCAAGTCCATGTCCACCTTCAAGTCCGATGTCGAAGTCTCAGCGGAGGACAAGGTCGTCACCCTCTCCACCTGCACATATGAAATCGATGACGGGCGTTATGTCGTCGTCGGCAAGCTGGTACAGATACATTGAGGAAAAGCTGATAAATAGTAAATGCCCCGCCGGTTTCCCGGCGGGGCATTACTGCTTATTTCACGAAGCTGTATTCCAGCGTGTCCGCGTAGCGGTAGTATACTGTGTCTCCCTCGGAGAGCCCGGAGAGGACTTCAACATTCTCACCGTCCGACAGGCCTGTAGTTATCGCAACGGGATATGCTGCCTCGCTGCTGCTCTTGTCATAACCGGTGCAGACATATATCCCGTCCGCGTCCTCCTGCACTGCTGCGAGGGGAATGAGCAGCAGACCGCCATTTTCCGCAAGCTGCACGCGGACTGCCGCGTTCATCCCGGTCAGCATATCCTCGGTGCGCGGGAGTGTCACCGTGACGGAGTATTTCGTACTGCCGCCGCTGTTCTCACCGTTCGGGTCGATCTCCGCGATCTCCCCGTCAAAGCTCTGCCCAGGCAGCGCGTCGAGCGTCACCGTGACAGCCTGGCCGATGCTCAGCTGCGCGATGTCAAGCTCGTCGACAGTGAGGCTTATTTCCGCTGTGTCATAGTCAGTCAGGGTGCACAGCTCGGTTTCTTCCATGACGTAATCCTTGGGAGTGTCGTCAACAGCCGCCGCAGTGCCGGCGGTCATTCCGCCTCCGCCCGTGCTGCCGCTGGGCATCCCACCGCCGCCGGTCGGATCGTCCTGCCCGCCGCTGTTTGAATATACGGTCACGCTTACGAGCGTACCGGACTCGTCGTAGCCGAGCGCGAGGATGTTCCCGACCTTGATCTGCAAAGCGCCGAGCTTTTCAAGCTCCTCCGTGTCGAGGATGAGATCGCTGTCGTCGGTGAGCCGGACGGTGACCGTCCCGGCCTCCTCGTCTATGGCGGTGACCTTGCCGAACTTCTCCGTGACTTTATCATCGTCCTGACCGGGTTCGGACGGCTCTTCGGATTCGCCGGGCTCGGGGGTTTCGTTCTTGCCGTCATCTACGGGCTGGACAACTGCGGCGCTCAGCCTTTGCAGGCTGCCGAGCAGCCGCGCCGCAAGGTGCGTACCGCTGCCGGTGCTGCCGCCGGCGGAGCTTATTATATCTTTGTTCAGTCCCGTGACGCGCCCGCTGCTCTCGGCGTAGACGCCGCCGCGCTCATAGGCCGCGAAGAGCGCCTGCATCTGCGCTTCAAGCTCGCGCCGCTGGGACAGGAGGCGTTCATATTCTCCGGTGTATTCCGTGTCCGTGAGGTAGATAAGGCTCTGCCCGGCATATACAGTGTCGCCCTCGGAGACGTACACGGCGGACACCGTGCCAGCGTAGCCGACGATGTTTACTTCTCGTCCGCTGCTGTCGGTCAGGACTATGAGCGCCCCGTTATCGTATACTGTGTCCTCAACGTCCGCGCCGCTCCCGGCATAGACCTTCGTCACCGTCCCGTCGATGGGGGAGTACAGCACTGAAGATACCGTGTCGGAACGGCTGCTCTCAAGCGCCGCGTCGAGCTCCTGCATGAGTTCGTCAAGCTCCGATATCGCCTGCAGCACCGAGCTGCGGTCGACCGTCGCCAGCAGATCTCCGGCCTCAACATAGTCGCCCTCGCTGACCTCCCAGCTGCGGAGCTTCACAGCCCCCGCAAGGGCGATGCTCTCCGTGCCGCTGTCGCTTATCGACCCGCCGGAAGTGAACACTGTGTTTATCATGCCGTATTCCGCCTTGGCGGATAGCAGTTCCTCCACTACCTTGACGGAACTCGTGTCAGTTTTGCTGTTCGGCAGCAGCGCTATCAGCAGCGCCGCGATGAGAACGATTGCCAGCGCTGCGATGAGCGTTTTCTTCTTTCTGATTTTTTTGAGCATTGTCTTAACCTCCGTAATGCAGCGCGTCAATGGGCTTCATCTTCGCGGCCTTGTTCGCCGGGTACAGCCCGAAGCCGACGCCGATGATGAAGCAGAACAGCACCGCTATGAGCACGACTGCGCCGTTCATCCTGAACGTCAGGTCAAGGCTCGATACGACCACGCTTATTATCCGCAGTGTCCCCCATGAAAGGAAGATGCCTATCGCGCAGCCCAGCATGCACAGCACGACGCTCTCAAGCAGAAACTGCTGGAGTATCACGCCGCGGCTCGCGCCGATGGCCTTGCGTATGCCGATCTCGCGTGTGCGCTCCGTGACGGTGACGAGCATTATATTCATAATGCCTATGCCGCCGACGATGAGGGATATCCCCGCGATGCCGCCGAGAAGAATAGCAAGGATGGAGGTGACGCTGCTCATTGTGTCCTCAAGGGCGTCCTGCGTTTCGATCTCGAAAGCGTCCTCATCCTGCGCGAAGCGCTCATAGAGGATGGAGTACATTGCGCTCTCCGCCTCGGCAGTTGTGCCGCCGGTCTCGGCGCTCACATAGAAGGACGTGATCTTCGAGGAGACGCTGCTGCTAAGGCGCACGAGCGAGGTGTATGGGATATACACAGCGAGGGAGCTGCTGGAAAACACCGCGGTGAGGGAGTCGTCATTGTCCTCAAGCACGCCGACTACTTTGAATTTAATTCCGTTTATCGAAATCTCCTCGCCGATGCAGTCGCTGTAGCCGATAAGCTCCTGCGCGGCGTTTTCGTTTATGACGCAGATGTTGGAGGCGTTCTCCACGTCTGCGCTCTTTATATATCTGCCGAGCAGCATGCTGAGCCCCTGAATGTTGTAGTATGCCGCAGTTGTGCCGTAAAGCTGCACCGTCTCGGCAGTGGAGCCGTATTTGCCGACGGCGCTTTCGGACTGCCATGCGGCGGTTTGACCGACGCCGTCCGTCTCAGAAAATTCGGCAAGATCGCTCAGACTGATTGGCTGCCCCTTGTCGTCGCTGACAGTCACAGTCAGCAGATTTGTGCCGAGGCTGGAGATCGTGTCGGTCACGGTGCTGGTCGCGCCATTCACAAGGCTGACGAGAATGACCAGCGCCATGACGCCGATGATGATGCCGAGCATCGTCAGAAATGCGCGCAGCTTGTTTCCGCTGATGGATTTTATAGCCATGCGCAGGGATTGCTTCAGAGTGTCCATCATGCGCCCTCCTCTGTGAGATGTCCGTCGAGTATCCGTACACGCCGCCCGGCCTGCGCGGCGACCGAGTCATCATGCGTGATGAGGACGATCGTGTTGCCCTGACTGTGCAGCTCATGAAAGATATCCATGATCTCGACGGTGGTTTTTGAATCGAGGTTTCCGGTCGGCTCGTCGGCGAGGATCAAAGATGGCCGGGTGACTATCGCCCGCGCTATTGCGACACGCTGCTGCTGGCCGCCGGAGAGCTCTGTAGGGAAGTGGTTTGCGCGCTTGCCGAGCTTCACGCGCTCAAGCGCCGCCGCGACGCGTTCTGCGCGCTCCTCTTTTTTTATGCCCTGATAGATGAGCGGCAGCTCGACATTTTCCTCCGCGGTGAGCTTCGGGATGAGGTTGAAGCTCTGGAACACAAAGCCTATCTTGCGGTTGCGGATATGCGCAAGCTCATTTTCCGAGTAGTTTTCTATGGGGATGCCGTCAAGCAGGTACTCCCCGGAATCGGCGACGTCGAGGCAGCCGATGATGTTCATAAGCGTTGATTTGCCCGAACCCGACGGGCCGATGATGCCGACAAATTCACCCGGCGCGACATGCAGGCTCGCATGATCGAGCGCGTGCACCTCCTCATCACCTATCCGGTAGCACTTGGAGAGATCCTTTATGCGAATCATGTGACCACCGCCTTATCAGTTCCTGCCGCCCGGTGCTCCGCCGGGGCCGCCGCCAAAATCACCACTCGGCATACCTCCGCTGAAGTCGCCGCTCGGCATGCCGCCTCCGCCGAAGTCCATGCCGCCGGGCATGAAGCCGGAAGTCGTCTGCTGCTCCTTATAACAAACCGTGTCGCCCTCGCTGAGGCCGCCGGTGATCTCCACATAGTTTGCGTTGGATATGCCGACCGTGACCTCGACCATGCCGCCGAACTCGCCGCTGCTCTCGTCGTAGCTTGTGTAGACGTAATAGCTGCTGCTGGTCTTGTTGAGCGCGTCGACCGGGATGAGGAGCGCATCGTCCACGCCGTCTATGACTATCGTCGCCGAAGCGGACATACCGGCGAGCATGGCATCGGTCTTGTCGATGCTGATGGTCGCGGTGTAGGTCGTGACGCCGCTGGAGCTTGTGCCGGCGCGGTCGATCTCGGTGACGGTGCCGTTGAAGACCTCGCCGTTTATGGAGTCGATCGTGACTATGGCGCTCTGCCCGACGGAGACGGAGAGAATTTCGCTCTCGTCGACGCTCACCGGGATGGACATGGTCTTATCCGGGCTTATGCTGAAATACTGCCCCTCGGTGCTGCTCTCGTCGTCATCGGCGTTTATTTCCTTGATCGTGCCGCTTATATCGGAATAGAGCGCGCCTTCCTTATATATCTTTATGAGCCGGCTGAGCACGGCTTCCTTGTCGCTGCGCTCGGAGAGGAGAGTTTCATAGTTCGCGGTGTAGTCCGTGTCGGTAAGGCCGAGGAGCGTGGAACCGGAATAGATGCTGCTGCCCTCGCTGACGCTCAGGTAAGACACCGTGCCCGCATAGCCGACTATTTTCAGCTCGTCATGAATATACAGCTCGCCGCTGCCGAGGTTGGCGCCGTCCGCGGACTTCACGCTGACGGTATCGCCGTAGGCCGGACCGTTATCCGTGATGAGCACGCTTGCCGTGCCGTCAAGGACAGCACCGACGCTGCCGGTGTATTCCGTGCCGTCAGAGGTGACAACAGTCACGCTGTCCCCAACGGAGAGCGCGGCGGTATCGATGTCGACTGCCATGTACCCGTCGAGCGAGACGAGCATCAGCGCGCCGTGCTCATACATGACATCGTCAACGCTGTCGCCTGCCGCGGCGTATATCTTCTTCACCCTGCCGGAAACGGAGGAGCTTATATAACTGCTGACGGAATCGCTGACGGCGCTGTTTATCTCGTCATCGAGCGTGTCGAGCTCGTCGCTCACCGTGGACATGGCGAGCATGACGGTGTTCAGGTCGACGGTCGCGAGAAGATCGCCCTCCTCGACCTTGCTGCCGCGCACGGCCTTTATCTCTTCGAGTTCCACGCCGTCGGGGATATCGAGAGCTTCAACATCGTCGTCGCTGAGCTGGCCGGAGCCTGAGACGGAGGTGCTGATGCTGCCGCGCGTGACCTCGGCGGAGAGTATCTCCGTGTCGTCCTTTCTGCCGTACTTTTCCGAGACGTTTTTCCTCAGAATGACTACCGCTGCGGTTATAAGAACCGCGGCCGCCGCGATGATTATGATGAGCTTTTTCTTCTGCGCCGCGCTGAGCTTGGTGCTTCGCCGATCCTGCTTCATAATGGTACCTCTTTCCTGCATGGATTTGTGATGTGATCATCGATGAAAATTCTAATTATCCAAGCTAAAGCAGAGCTAAAGGCGGCGAGCGGGAACTGTGAACATTTCCTGAATATTACAATAAGGAAACGTAAAATGCGGCAGACGGCGCGCCGTGCCGCTTGCGTGGAAGCGGAGAAACGCGTATAATATTTCTGAAAATGAAAAAGCTTTTATGGCGGACAAGTCCGCCGCCGGAGGATAACAATGTATATCGACTGGACATATATAGTTCTTGTGCTGCCCGCGGTGCTCTTCACGATGTGGGCAAGCGCGAATGTGAAATCTACCTATAATAAATATTCCCGCCAGCTGAATTCCCGCGGCATGACCGGCGCTCAGGCCGCGCGCCGCGTGCTGGACGCAAACGGGCTGCAGAACGTCGCCATACAGCAGATAGACGGAGAGCTTACAGACCATTACGACCCCAATGCGAACATGATCCGCCTGTCGGCTGACGTGTACAGCGGCACATCGACCGCAGCGATCGGCGTTGCGTGCCACGAGGTCGGCCACGCGATACAGTACGCGCAGGACTATGTGCCGGTGAAGATACGCTCTGCCATCATCCCGGTCACGAACTTCGGCTCGAAGCTCTCATGGCCGCTCGTGCTTGCGGGGCTGCTGCTGTGCTCTGTCGCGCCGGACTTCATATATCTGGCGTATATAGGTGTCGCGTGCTTCGGCCTGTGCGCGGTGTTCCAGCTCGTGACGCTGCCGGTGGAGTTCAATGCCAGCAGCCGCGCGATGCAGACGATAGAGAGCATGGGCATCCTGTACGGCGACGAGCTTACGGGTGCGCGCCGCGTGCTACGCGCGGCGGCGATGACCTATGTCGCGGCGCTTGCCGTGACGCTCATGCAGCTGCTGCGGCTTATCATCATGGTCAGCAGCCGCGACAGAAGAAGATAAGCGAATACGAAATGAAACCCCAGCCCTGCGCTTTTTTCGCGCGTGACCGGGGAAAAGGAAGCCGCCGTGGGAAACCACGGCGGCTTTTATGATATGCGGCAAAGTATACGTAATTTAATTTACTTAATATAATTAACGTAAAATAGTTTACGGAATTGAAATTACATAACTTTTGTGGAAGCTGACTGTACAGGAAAGCCGTAATTGTTTATAATTACTGTGGAAATGCGGAACTTCCTATGATATAATACAGTCGCTATTTTTGGGGATTGGGAGAGAAAAATATATGAAATGCCCGTTTTGCGGATATACCGAGAGTAAGGTCATCGATTCACGCCCGGCAGAGGAGGGCGCGACGATACGCCGCCGCCGTGAGTGCCTTGCCTGCCAGAAGCGCTTTACTACATATGAGATCATTGAGAGGCTGCCGCTGGTCGTCGTCAAGCGCGACGGGAGCCGCCAGTCCTTCGATAAGGTCAAGCTCATAAACGGCATGGTGAGAGCCTGCGAGAAGCGCCCGGTACCGCTCGCGACGCTTGAGGGCATTGCAGACGATATAGAGCAGGAGCTCCAGAGCAATCTTGAGCGCGAGGTCAAGACGGTCGATATCGGCGAGATGGTCATGTCCCGCCTCAAGAATGTGGACGAGGTGGCATATGTCCGCTTCGCGTCGGTCTACCGCAGCTTCAAGGATATCAACACCTTTATGGAGGAGCTGACAAAGCTCCTCACCGATAAGTGATATATACAGTCACAGCACGCTCCCGATAGAGATGTGCTCCATGCTGCGGATGCTCTCTAAATGATAGCGCAGCTTGTCATAAGCCGCGGCGCAGCCGTCGCCGCCGCCGTCAAGCAGCAGCTCCTGAAGCTCATAAAATGCGTCGGTGGTCGAATCGATCTCCGGGTGGCGGAGAAAAATATGAGTATAGCCGTCGGCGTTCAGCCAGAGCCTGAGACCTTTATCGAGCTCGATTTTGGCGCTGTCAAAGTCTCCGATGTCAGCGAGCGCCTGTGACATGCGCAGGGAATCGCCGATGCCGTCGGTCAGCGCGTCGATGGAATATATGTTCCATGCCGACAGCGCGATGAGCAGCGCGAGCACCGCACCTGCTATAACTTCCTTTTTCATTGCACTGCCTCCTTTACGGAGATATAGACCTCGCGGCTCTGGTTCACGGTCATAAGGAAGATGTCCTTCTCACTGCCCCTGCCTTGACGCTTCAGCTCCGCGCTGAGCCAGTTCCGGTCAAGGCCGAGCTTTTGCAGGTTCGTGTCTATCACGCGCCCGTCGTTTATGACGATGCTCGGATAGCCGCCGTCGGAAGTGCTTAGCCCGAGCTGCCCGGCTGTGGCGGGGCGCTCGGCAGGGAAGAGAATGACGTTCAGTGTGCCGTCGGTCTCAAGTATGCCGTATTCTACGGAGCTTATGTCCGTGCAGCTTTTGCTGCGCAGCTCCTGCATCAGCTCCTCGGAGGTGAAGCGGCTTTTGCGCATCTCCGCTTGGTCGATCTTTCCGCGCACGATGAGAAAGCTCGGCTTGCCGAAGAGAAAGCCGCGCAGGCGGATGCTTTTGAGGCTCAGACCTGTGATGAGCACCTCGCAGCAGAAGAGCGTGAAGATCGGCACAAGGCCGTTTATCATCGGAATGCCGAGATCCTGGAGCGGGTGCGAGGCGAGATCCGCGATGAGCGCCGCGACGACGAACTCCGACAGCTCCAATTCTCCGAGCTGCCGCTTGCCGAGAACACGCATCGTGACGAGCAGCGCGAGATATATTATTATTGTCCTGATGATTATTATTGCCATGGGGAACGCTCCTGACAGATAAACTTAATAATGGTAGTGTTCCCGGTGAGCGTGAAATTATAGGGGATGTCTGAATTGAAAATTATCAAAGGCGAAGCATCCGTAATAGAAGAACAGGCCGCGCGGCAGATAAAGGATATCGTCAGCGCAAAGCCTGATGCGGTGATAGCTCTCGCCGCGGGACGCGACATGATGGGGCTGTATAAGCGGCTCGGCGAAATGTGCGCGGCGGGTGAATTGAGCCTAAAAAACGCGCGCATCCTTGCGGTGACGGAGTTTTCCGAAAGGCATGACTGCGAAAATTTCCTGAGAGAGCAGCTGCTGCACGCGGCGGGTATAAGTGAAGAGAACTGCTTCTTCCCGGACGCTGCTGCGCCCGAGGAGTACGACCGGCTGATAGAGAGCCTCGGCGGGCTCGACCTTGCCGTGCTCGGCATCGGTCAGGACGCGCACATCGGATATAATGAACCGGCAACGCCGTTTGATTCGTATACCCACGTCCAGAAGCTGACGGACAGAACAAAGCGCCAGCTCTCCGAGCGCGGCTATACGGAGGAGAATATGCCTGGGTACGCCGTGACGATGGGTATCAAGACCCTGACCGAGGCGAGGAATATCATCCTGCTTGCAGAGGGCGAAGATAAGGCCGCGGCCGTTTTTGAGATGGTTTATGGCAAGACCATTACATATATACCTGCATCATTTTTGCAAATTCCTACGGAGGTCACCGTGTATCTTGATACTGCGGCGGCATCCAGACTCTAATTCAGGAGGAAACAATGGGTAAATATTTCGGAACTGACGGCTTCCGCGGGGAAGCAAACGTAAATCTGACAGTCGACCACGCATTCCGCATTGGCCGCTACCTCGGCTGGTACTACAGCAGCAAGGCGCACAGGGCAAAGGTCGTTATCGGCAAGGACACCCGCCGCTCGAGCTACATGTTTGAAGCGGCGCTCTGCGCGGGGCTTACCGCCTCCGGCGCGGATGCGTACCTGCTGCACGTCACCTCCACGCCGAGCGTGTCCTACATCGCGCGCGCGGACGATTTCGACTGCGGCATTATGATCTCCGCAAGCCACAATCCGTATTACGACAACGGCATAAAGCTCCTCAACGGCGAGGGCGAAAAGATGGAAGAGTCCCTGCTCGATAAGATCGAGGAATACCTCGACTCCGATGAGCAGCTGCCCTATGCCCAGCGCGAGCAGATCGGCTGCACGGTGGACTATGCCGCCGGCCGCAACCGCTACATAGGCTACCTTATCTCCCTCGCGACGCGCTCCTACAAGGGACGCAGGATCGGCCTTGACTGCGCAAACGGCAGCACTTGGCAGATGGCAAAGAGCGTGTTCGATGCCCTCGGCGCGGACACCTATGTGCTCGCAAACAAGCCCGACGGCCTGAACATCAACGTCGACTGCGGCTCGACGCATATACATAACCTCCAGAAGTTCGTTGTCGACAACGGCCTTGACGTCGGCTTCGCCTTTGACGGCGACGCTGACCGCTGCCTTGCCGTCGACGAAAAGGGCAACGAGATAAACGGCGACCATATCATGTACGTCTGTGCAAAGTACATGAAGGAGCGCGGCACTTTCGGCAATTCCAAGGTCGTCACGACCGTCATGTCCAACATGGGCCTGTACAAGGCTCTCGATGAGCTGGGCATCGGCTATGAAAAGACCGCCGTCGGCGACAAGTACGTTGCCGAGAACATGCGCCAGAACGGCCATCTGATCGGCGGCGAGCAGTCCGGCCACATCATCTTCGGCCGCCTCGCGAACACCGGCGACGGCCTGCTGACCGCCATCAAGGTCATGGAAGCCATAACCGAGACGAAGGAGCCGCTCTCCGTGCTTGCCTCCGGTATGACCATGTACCCGCAGGTACTCAAGAATGTCATCGTCACCGATAAGGACGAGACGCTCAACGACGAAAAGGTCAAGGCGGCGGTCGCAAAGGCCGAGGCCGAGCTTGGTGATAACGGCCGCGTCCTGCTGCGCAAGAGCGGTACAGAGCCGCTGCTGCGCGTCATGTCGGAGGCGTCCACGCACGAGCTGTGCGAGGAGAAAGTCGACGCCATCATCGCCGCAATGGCCGATGCGGGCAAGCTCGTCAGAGTCAAGTGAGGTAAGGAAAATGGTTGAAATAAAAGAGCTTCTTGATCTGGATAAGACCATCGCAAAGGAACTGTTTGACGGCAAGACCTACCCCTGGGAGGTGCTTGACGGGATAAAGGACTTCATCCTCAAGCTCGGCCCCACGCTCGACCCTAACGAGTTCGATAACCCGAGCGAAGGCGTATGGGTGGCGAAGGACGCAAAGGTGTTCCCCTCGGCCTACCTCGGCGCACCCTGCATCATCGACCACGGCGCGGAGATCCGCCACTGCGCGTTCATCCGCGGCAGCGCCATCGTCGGCAAGAACGCCGTCGTCGGCAACTCCGTGGAGCTCAAGAACGTCGTCCTGTTCGATAACGTCCAGACCCCGCACTATAACTACGTCGGCGACTCCGTCCTCGGCTACAAGGCGCACATGGGCGCAGGCTCGATAACCAGCAACGTAAAGAGCGACAAGACCCTTGTCACCGTCAAGGTTCCCGGCGCACCTATCGAGACCGGGCGCAAGAAGTTCGGTGCGATGCTCGGCGACAACGTCGAGGTCGGCTGCAACAGCGTCCTCAATCCTGGCACGGTCGTCGGCCGCTGCTCGAACATTTATCCGACCTCCTGCGTGCGCGGCGTCATCCCCGCAAACAGCATCTACAAGGATAAGGATCATATCGTCACAAAGAAGTGATAAATGCAGAAGCTGCACGGCGTTCGCCGTGCAGCTTCTGCATTATGAATTATTGATTTAATGCTGCGGCAGGCCGCTGCCGCCGTGGGTGTGCAGCTGGGAGAACAACTTTTTGTGGAAGCTGCGCAGCTGCTTTTTGTGGTGGCAGAGCTTCTCTTTGCAGTTGACGCAGGAGAGGGCGCAGTTCGTCTGCTCGTAGAAGCGCTCGGGGTGCATGAAATAGTTCAGTTCCCATCGGATGAGCAGCAGCAGGCTCAGAGCAACAAGGCACTTGGCGTAGGGATTATCCACCACGAGCAGCGGCGTGAACATCATTATATAGTCCCAGTTGTATATCCGGCAGGTATTGCAGCACTTGTTCTTCATCAGCCATGTCTGAAACGGGCAGAAGAACAGAATGCAGATCATGTCGCACACAGAGTAGAAGATCGACAGCAGTACCATTATACCCCAGTCGAAGATGCCCTGTTTATACAGCCAGATGAACAGCAGGTTCGGCAGCGTCCAGAAGACGATGACAGGGATGGTGCTCTTATAAGAGTCCCGCCGCAGCGCCTTTTTATCGAAAGGCTTGTTCGGCATGAAGTTCTTTTTGAACTGCTTCTGGCAGCCCATGCTCTCATAATCCGACGGGAAGCAGCGCAGCACCATCTCGACGGCGTATATCGCCAGCACCGCGATCCATATCCACACGCTGTCATAGCCGCCGAACATAGAGCCGCTGCCGTTAAGATGGCTGACGATATATGCCGTGAGTGCCGCGACGAGCAGCAGGGAGCGCAGGACGAGCTTGCCGTAATGTATCTGTGATATAACGGAGATTTTCAGCTTTTTCTTTTGCATATCATATAAAGACCTTCATTTTTTCTTATCTTAAGATATATTAACACAGCTTTCCGCTTAGTCAACATTAATTTGTAAATTCTCAATATTGAAATATGCCGCATATGCTTATATAATTGTCGCAAAGTCTTACGAAAAGCAGGTTTTGCCATGCCGAATATTATTGAGATAAATGATTTCTCCGCACCGGAGCTGGATATATACGCGCGCCTGACCGAGAACCAGCTGGTAAATCGCGCCGATCCGGAAAACGCCCTGTTCATCGCTGAAAGCCCTGTCGTCATAGAACGCGCGCTGGACGCAGGCTGCGTGCCGGTCTCCATGCTGATGGAGACAAAGCACGTCGAAGGAAAGGGACGGGAGCTTATCGCGCGCTGCGGAGACATTCCGGTTTTTGCAGCTCCCCTTGAGGTGCTGACTGAGCTCACCGGCTTTCACCTCACGCGCGGCATGCTCTGCGCCATGCGCCGACCGAAGCTGCCAGAGGCGGCGGAGCTTTGCCGCAACGCCTCGCGCATTGCCGTGCTTGAAAACGTGATGAACCCGACTAACATCGGCGCGATCTTCCGCTCCGCCGCAGCGCTCGGGATGGACGCCGTGCTCCTCACCAGCGCCGGCAGCGACCCGCTTTACCGCCGCGCGATAAGGGTCAGTATGGGCACGGTCTTTCAGGTGCCGTGGACATATCTGCCCGACGGCTGGCACAATTTCCTGCACGAGCTGGGCTTTAAGACCGCCGCGATGGCGCTGCGGGACGACTCGCTGAGCATAGCCGATCCCCGTCTCACGGCGGAGGAAAAGCTTGCGGTAGTCCTCGGCACCGAGGGCGACGGGCTTGCCAATGACACCATCGAACACTGCGACTACACTGTGCGCATCCCGATGTCACACGGCGTGGATTCCCTGAACGTTGCCGCAGCAAGCGCCGTCGCGTTCTATCAGCTTGGGAAGAACAATAAATAAAGATTCGAATAAAGGCCGCTCGGAAGAGCGGCCTTGTCCTATATATCTCATTCCTTACGGGCGATCTTCCGGTACTCTATCGGCAGGATGCCCGTGCTTTTTTTGAACAGCTCGGCAAAGCGGCTGGAGGTCGTGTAGCCGATCATCTGCGCGATCTGCCCCATGGTGAAGTCGGTGTTTATAAGCAGGTGCTCCGCTTGGCTCATTCGCCGCCCCTGAATGTACTGCGTGATGCTGCACCCGAACTGCCGCTTGAAGCAGCCCTTGAGCTTCGTCTCGCTCATGCAGGCGATGCTCGCAAGGCGCTCAAGCGGGATATCAAAAGCGTAGTGGTCGGCAATGTAGCTGACAACATTCTGCAGCCCCTCCGTGTCTGCCGCCGACAGGGGGCGCTCCCGCCTCAGGCTCTGCCGCTTCCATGCATCCACCACCAGCGCAATGGCCTCCGTGACCTTGGCCTCATAGAACAGTGCCGCGGCCGCCCCCTCGCCGTGATAGTTCTCTATCTCAAACAGCAGCTTTGACATGGCGGGAAAATCCGTCGCCTGATCCACGCTCTGAAAGGCCGAGGGGAGGTCAAAATAAATATCCGGATACTGCTTCTTCAGAAAATCCTCGTAATAGTTCGGGAGTATGTCGATACCCACGGAATGGATCGGAATGCGCTTGTGGATGAGCGCGCGGTAGCGCGGCTTTCCGCCGACTATGGTCTGGATGTCTCCCGCCGAAAGCCGCCGGTAGGGATTCAGCTCCTCACCGGAGATGGAGTCGTAGCGCTGGATGCTGATGCACTCGGGGATCGCCATGTCGAGACACTGATCCTCATGGAAGAAAAAGTCATGTATCTTGATATCGAACAGATCCTGCTTTGCATAGACCCAGTAATACCCGCCGCCGACTGCGGGAGCGATCTCCCAGCACTGACCCGACGGGCTGAATTTATCCGGGCACGGGATGGAACTGAAATGGTTCTGCTCCAGAAGCGGACGGTAATAATCCTTCAAAACGTCGCTTTTCATATTTCTCCTTGCAACGAACAGGCAAACCTTTGCAACGATCAGACAGAAAACGCCGTCAGCTGTTGCCGGGAATGCCGTGGTATGATACCTTTAATTGCGGTTAATTAACACTAACCACACTATATCAAATGACGGCTCAAAAGTCAAACCGTCCGTCATCGCAAAGGAGACTTTATTATGCAGACGATCAATAAAAAAGGCCTGACTGTAAAGGATCTCGTCACAGTCGGTATTTTTTCGGCTCTCTTTCTGGTGTTCGCTCTTGTGGGCGGCATCTTCTTCGCACCGAACCCGGTGCTGACTTTCTATATGCCCGTCGGCAGCGCACTGCTGTGCGGACCTGTGTACCTGCTGATGCTTGCCAAGGTGCAGAAGCGCTGGGCGGCGAGCATCCTCGGCGCGCTTCTGTGCATCGTCTGGTTCGTAACCGGCATGCACTGGGCAATGGCACTTGGGTACCTCGTCATGGGTATCATTGCCGACCTCGTTGCGGGCACCGGCGGATATAAGAGCAAGAAGATCAATTCGCTCTCCTATATTCTGCTCTCCCTCGGCGGCACTGCTTCCTATCTCGTGTTCTTCGCAGACCCCGACGGCTGGGCGAGGACCATGCTAGGCAACGGCACGGAGCAGTCCTATATCGACACTATGCGCTCTACCGGAACTACATGGATCATGGTCATCATGCTGGCGGGGACTGTCATTGCCGCTGCGGTCAGCGCCTTTGTCGGCTGCAAAATGCTCAGGAAGCAGTTTGAAAAAGCCGGTATCACCAAATGAAGCCCCTGCACCTCGACCCGCGGACAAAGCTGCTTCTGATCCTGCTCTGCGTCCTGAGCGCCATGTCCGCGCCGAGCCTGTATTTTCAGTTCGCCTTGGCCGCGCTCATCGGCGTGCTCTCCGCGCTCTGCGGGAGATGGCGGTACGCGCTGCGCGGCATCATAGCCTATGCGCTTATCTGCATGTTCACCGTCTGGTGCATGGGCGTGCTGCATGGCACATGGCGGGCGATGTTCGTGGCGTTTCTGGGCTTGGTACATAAGGTCTACGCCTGCGGCATGCTGGCGGGGCTTGTGATATCCACGACCAAGGTGGGAGAATTTCTTTCCGCCATGGCGCGGCTGCGCATTTCAAAGAAGCTGACCATCCCCATCGCCGTCATGCTCCGGTATCTGCCGACAATCCGCGAGGACTGGCGTTTTATCAAGGACGCCATGCGGCTGCGGGATGTATCGCCGACGCTCTGGGGCTTTCTGAAAGCTCCGGCCATGACGGTGAACTGCATCTACGTTCCGCTTCTGACGGCGGCTTAAAGAACATTGATCTCACGATCCCGGACGGGCAGTGCGTGCTGCTATGCGGGCGGAGCGGCTGCGGCAAGACGACGCTGACGCGGCTCATAAACGGACTTATCCCGCAGTTCTTTGCGGGTGAGCTCAGCGGCAGAGTGCTGCTCGACGGGGAGGATATTTTCAGCCTGCCGATGTGCCGCATCGCGGAGAGAGTCGGCAGCGTCTTTCAGAACCCACGGACACAGTTTTTTAATGTCGATACCGACAGCGAGATCGCTTTCGGCATGGAGAACGGAACTGTCCTGCAGGCAGAGATGAAGCGGCGCGTGGCGGAAACGGCAAAAGTGCTGCACATTGAGCCGCTCCTTGGCCGCAATATCTTCGCCCTCTCCGGGGGCGAGAAGCAGAAGATCGCCTTTGCGTCGGTCTACGCGATGGAACCGGAGATATATCTGCTGGATGAGCCGTCATCTAATCTTGACATGACGGCGATCGGCGAGCTGCGCGAGCATCTGAAGCTCATTAAAGCTCAGGGCAAAACCGTCGTCGTCGCGGAGCACAGGCTTTATTACCTGATGGATGTGGCTGACCGCATCATTTACCTTGAGAGCGGGCGCATCGCCGGGGATTGGACACCGGAGCAGTTCAGGCGAATCCCGCTTGAGCGGCGGCGTAAAATGGGACTGCGGGCGGTCGACCTCGGTGAAGAGAGCCCGGTCGGTGCCGCTCCGACCGGCGCCGCGCCGGTGCTCGAACTGCGGGACGTGACCTTGGCGTATCAGAAGCAGCCTGTTTTGCAGGGAGTCTCTCTGCAGGCCGCGCCCGGTGACGTCATTGCCGTCGTCGGTCACAACGGCGCGGGGAAAACGACTTTTTCCCGCGCACTCTGCGGCCTGCATAAGGAAACGTCCGGTTCATATCGCTGGAATGGAAAGCCACAGAAGCCCAAGGAGCGCATGAAGCGTGCCTACATGGTCATGCAGGATGTGAACTATCAGCTCTTTGCCGAGAGCGTGGAGAGCGAGTGCACGTTCGGGATAAAGCACCCGAACAAGGAGCTTGCGGAAAAGACACTCATAGAATTAGGGCTTGCCCCGTTCCGGGAACGGCACCCGAACACGCTCTCCGGCGGGCAGAAGCAGCGCCTCGCGGCAGCAACCTCAATGGTCTGCGGCAAGGAGCTGCTGGTGTTCGACGAGCCGACGAGCGGACTGGACTATGACAGCATGGCGCGCCTGGCGGCACTGATCCAAAAACTGTCGGCTATGGGCAAGGTGATCTTCATCGTCACTCACGATTATGAATTTGTCTGCCGCACATGCCGCAGAGTTCTGCATCTGGACGGCGGCGGGGTACGGGGCGATCTGACCGTTTCGGAGGAAAATATTCAGAGGATCAAAGAGCTTTTCGATGTGAGGTGAGATAATGCAGAAAGAAAAAAGTACCTTCGGCTGGGTCTTTACCTTTGCCGGACAGAAAAAATCCGGATATATCGCAAGTGTAGTGCTTGCCGTCATCGGCGCGGCGTTTCAGATCCTGCCGTTTTTCGTGATGGCGCAGGTCATCGGCAGGCTGCTTGCAGGAAATAAGGACTTGGCCGCTTATCTCGTGGACTGCGCCGTTATGGCGGCGTTCTGGCTGCTGCGGGTGCTGTTCCACTCGCTCTCGACGGCGCAGTCCCATAAAGCGACCTTTGCTGTGCTGGGCAATATCCGCAAGCAGGGGCTTAGTAAGCTTGCACGCATGCCGCTGGGCGACGTGCAGGCCAGAGGTTCGGGCGAACTCAAGAATATCCTCGTCGAGCGGGTTGACAGCATCGAGCCGACGCTTGCGCACGTTATTCCGGAGATGAGCAGCAACGCTGTCGTCGTTCTCGCAACGCTTATATATCTGTTCGCTCTCGATTGGCGCATGGCACTGGCGAGCCTTATCACGTTCCCGCTCGGCATGGTCTTTTTCATGCTGATGATGGTGGGGTATGATAAGAACTACGCCCGCACCGTGGCGGCTACGAACGCGCTCAATGACACGGCTGTGGAGTAC
>CAVFGM010000120.1:0-5319 GCA_963621955.1 Bacteroidaceae bacterium | reverse complement strand
AAAGCCCTTGCCAATACATAAAGTATTGCCTGCGGGCTTTTCATTGCCTGAACGCTTTTCTGCTCCGGCAAAACTGCTGCGCACCTGACAGCGATGGATTTTTGTGTGATTTTTGGTTTTTGAGACGCAGGCGGGCTGACGCCCGTCAAGGCGAAAAGGACAAAAAGCACCGGAAAGACACGCTGTCAGGCGTGTGTGCTCTTGTCAATTGATGGTAAAAAACAAAAAACTCATGCGCAAGCTGTACAGCTTACGCATGAGTCTCATTCTTTACAGAGCAGCCCGGATGCCGCAGCATCGTTCTGACGGGTCTGCCTCGCCCCGCGGACGCGGTGCGGAATTACTCCCTCAGGCGAAATTCAGTGTAGCACATTATATTCTGTGATAACAGAAAAGTCAATATGCGGACAGGCTAAGGAAATATAAAGATTTTGTGACAGCCGGTATATTTACTTTGCTTCGATTATTGTGATGCGTCCGTCGCCGTAGGGCTCGGAATAATCCTTGCCGACGGTGCCGCCGAGCTTATCGACAATGCAGTTTATAAGCACCTGATTGTCGAGCATCACACAGTCCTGCGTGAGCTTGCAGTCCTTGAACATCGTGTAACCGTCGCCGCCGTTTTTCAGCAGATAGTCATGGCAGGCGAGGGTGTAGGTCTGCTCCGGATCGAGCGCCTTGTCACCGATCTTGACGTCCTTGACGCGGCGGTCACCGTCGACGCTGAGGAACAGGCCGTCCTTATCGAGCTTGACTGTGGACTCAACGTTCAGGTCTATCGTATAGCTCATGCCGGATACCTGCAGAAAACCGCCGCTCTCGCCGGGGAGTGCGGACGCGCCCAGCTCAAGCGCATCGAGTATCTGCTGCCCCGTGCATTCGACCACGCACATGGAGTTGCCGAATGGATGCACCGCTATGATATCGCCGTAGGTGATATCCCCGGCCTTGATGTCGCTGCGGATGCCGCCGCCGTTGACGATGGCGATGTCAGCACCGGACATGACCCTGTACGCATCGGCGCAGAGGTCGCCGAGGTTCGTCTCGGTCACACGGATAAGGCGCTCCTCGGGGTCCTTCGGGTCGTATACGGCGAGGTCAACATCGGTGTGCGCGACGACCTCGTTCACGAGCCCGTCGAACTCCTCCTGAATGTCCGCGATGTATTCGCCTATGCCGTCGTCATTGAGAAGCGTGACATCGAACTTGCCGTCGGCGGAGATCGTCAGGCAGCCGATGTTCTCAAGCTTCGTGCCGGTGGAGGAGAGAATGACCTCCTTGCCGTCCTTGTTCTTCACAAGCTCCTTTTCGATGACGGAGTGTGAGTGCCCGTCGAGCATGACGTCAATGCCGGTGGTGTTGTTGATGACGTCAGAGGACGTCCACGGCTCGCAGTCTTTCTCTATCCCGAGGTGCGCAAGCGCTATGACGTAGTCCGCGCCGTCCTTGCGTGCGGCGTCGACTGCTGACTGGACGGTGGAGTAAACAAGCTCGCCCGTCTCATCCTGACAGAAAGAGAATATCCATTCGCCCTTTTCATTCTGGAAGTATGCGGGCGTGGAAGAGGTTATGGTCTTGGGCGTCGTGATGCCGACAAAGGCGATCTTCACGCCGTGGACGTTCTGCATCGAATATGCGTCGAGCACGGTTTCGCCGTTCTTGTCCATGAAATTCGCGCTGACGTATGGGAAGTCGGCAAGGCGGTTGAGCTTCTTGAACTGATCCATGCCATAGTCAAACTCATGGTTGCCGATCGTGGCAACGTCGTAGCCCAGCTCATTCATTATCTTGATGATGTATTCGCCCTTGGAGAGCGTGCCTATCGCGTCGCCCTGGACGGCGTCGCCCATGTCGACGAGCAGCACATCCTTGCCCTGTGCTTCCAGCGTCTCTTTTGCAAGCGCGACGGACTGGTAGCCGAGGTTCTTATCAACGGCGCAGTGGACGTCGTTGGTGAATAATACCGCAATTTCCTTGCCGCTGTTTTTCGAGGTGTCCGCGTAGGCCGAGGCCGGTACGAGCGCGAGGACCATCAGCAGCGTGAGCAGCAGCGCAAAAAATTTTCTGTTCATCTTTTTGCCTCCTTAATCATTTATCAGCCGGATCGCTGAAGCTGCTTACACTCTACCATAGCGCCGCGGAAATTTCAATGACATAGAAGAGCGCCTGCTGTCGGGAAATATTGAAGAGTATCCGTTTCAAAAAAAGCCGATTAAACTTTACATTTTGCGCGTCAGCGGATATAATATACTACATATTGCCAATTATATAAGGATGAGGAATATGCCGGATTACAGAAAAGAGATAGAACGCCGCAGGACGTTCGCGATAATATCCCACCCGGACGCGGGTAAAACAACACTTACCGAGAAGCTGCTGCTTTACGGCGGGGCGATACAGATGGCAGGCTCTGTCAAGGGCAAGGCCACGGCGCGCCATGCCGTCTCCGACTGGATGGAGCTTGAGAAGCAGCGCGGTATCTCCATCACCTCCTCGGTCATGCAGTTTGAGTACGAGGGTTACTGCATCAACATCCTTGACACCCCCGGCCATCAGGACTTCTCCGAGGACACCTACCGCACCCTCATGGCTGCGGACTCCGCCGTTATGGTCATCGATGCTGCGAAGGGCATCGAGCCGCAGACGCGCAAGCTTTTCAAGATCTGCGCCATGCGCCATGTCCCTATCTTTACCTTTATAAATAAGCTCGACCGTGAGGCGCGCAGCCCCTATGAGCTTATGGAGGAGCTGGAGAACGAGTTCAGGATCGGCACCTATCCCATGAACTGGCCCATCGGCTGCGGCCGTGAGTTCAAGGGCGTGTACGACCGCGAGAAGAAAGAGATACTCGCTTTCAACGAGTTCCACCGCGGTCAGGATAAGATAAAGGCCATCGAGTGCCGCCTCGACGAGACGGAGAAGCTTGACTCCCTCATCGGCGCAAAGCTGCGTCAGACGCTGTCGGACGATATAGAGCTGCTCGACGGCGCGGGTTATGACTTCGATATCGACGAAGTCCGCGCGGGCCGCCTCAGCCCCGTGTTCTTCGGCTCGGCTCTCAATAACTTCGGCGTCGAGCCTTTCCTTGAGAGCTTCCTTAAAATGACCATGCCGCCCCTGCCGAGAAAGTCGGGGGAGGATATCGTCGAGCCGACGGACAGCCGTTTCTCCGCTTTCGTGTTCAAGATACAGGCGAACATGAACAAGGCGCACCGCGACCGTATCGCGTTCATGCGCATCTGCTCCGGCCGCTTCCAGCGCGATAAGGAGTATTATCACGTGCAGGGCGGCAAGACGCTGCGCCTTGCGCAGCCGCAGCAGCTCATGGCGCAGGAGCGCGCGATAATCGACGAGGCCTACGCCGGGGACATCATCGGCGTGTTCGACCCCGGCATCTTCTCCATCGGCGACACTATATGCGAAACCGGCATGGGCGTGAAATTCGAGGGCATCCCGACCTTCGCACCCGAGCACTTCGCCTCTGTCGAGCGTATCGACACCATGAAGCGCAAGCAGTTTGAAAAGGGCATCACGCAGATCGCGCAGGAGGGCGCGATACAGATCTTCCACGAGCCGTATACCGGCGTCGAGGAGGTCATCGTCGGCGTCGTCGGCGTGCTGCAGTTCGAGGTTCTGGAGTACCGCCTCAAGACCGAGTACGGCGTGGATATCCGCCGCCGGTCTATGCCCTATGAGTTTGTCCGCTGGGTCGAGAACGAGGATATCAACATCGCAAACCTCAACCTCACGAGCGACACCAAATGGGTGCAGGACTTCAAGGGCAACAACCTCCTGCTCTTTACCTCCGAATGGTGCATCAACTGGGCATTGCAGAAAAACGAGGGCCTGAGCCTCAGAGAATTTAACAGAGACTGAAGGAGCGACGAACATGGACGAGAAAAAGCTTGTCATTGACATTTTCAAAACCAAGACAGCCGACGAATTTACCAAGGCCGTTGCCGACCCCGACGGCAAGCTTGAGACCGGCAGCGCCGCAGCGGATGCGGCAGCCATAGCGGCGGCGTTCGTCTGCCGCGCGGCAAAGCTCACGGCAAAGACCAATGTTAACAACGACCGCGTCGACTACATTGCCCGCAACAGCGACATTATCCGCAGCTACATGGTTCACCTCATTGACGAGGATGTGAAGTGCCGCGGCCCGCTGCGCATGGCAAAGAAAGAGGGCGACGCACGCAAGATCGAAGCCTGCCGCCAGACGTCTCTGAGCATATGCACGGAGATCATCAACATGATGAGCCAGCTCATCAACATGGCAAAGGAGCTCTCCGCCGTCTGCCCGGCAGACGCACTGTGCTATGCCGCCGAGGGCGCGGAGCTTGCCCTTACCGCGGTGAAGGTCACGCGGATGTACATCGTTTCCGTGGCGGCTCAGTCCCCGGATGAGACTTACCGCTACGTGACGCGCCGCGAGAACGAGCTTACGCTCGAAGCCTGCTCTGCCGCGGCAGCCGAGGTCACGGCAAAGGCCGAGGAGAGTTTGCAGACAGTACATGATTAAGCTGTCATAATTTGCTATAATGAGTCAGAGGAGCGGTGGAGACATGGAAGATAAAATAGAATTGCTGCGCGATATGGTCGCGCAGAGCGATAATATCGTTTTCTTCGGCGGCGCGGGCGTCAGCACCGAGAGCGGCATACCCGACTTCAGGAGCGTCGACGGCCTGTATAACCAGAAGTGGAAGTACCCGCCCGAGACTATTCTGAGCCGCAGCTTCTTTGACAGGAACCCCGAGGAATATTACCGCTTCCATCGTGAGAAGCTCGTTATCGACGGCGTGAAGCCGAACCGCGTCCACCTCCGCCTTGCCGAGCTTGAGCGTGAGGGGAAGCTGTGCGCGGTCATCACGCAGAATATCGACGGGCTGCATCAGGCCGCCGGGAGCAAAAACGTTCTGGAACTGCACGGCAGCATCCTGCGCGCCTATTGCTCCCGCTGCCGCCGGCCGTACCCCGCGGACGTCATCAACAAGGGCACGGGTGTGCCGCGCTGTGACTGCGGCGGCGTTATCCGCCCGGATATCGTCCTCTATGAGGAGCAGCTCGATGAGGATGTTCTGCGCAGGTCCATCGACTATATCCGCAATGCGGATGTACTCATCGTCGGCGGCACGTCGCTGAACGTCTACCCCGCGGCGGGGCTCATCAATTATTACCGCGGCAATAAGCTTGTGCTCGTCAACCTGAGCGCAACGCCTTATGACGACGAAGCCGACCTTGTCATCCATGAGAAGCTCGGCGAAGTGTTCAGCCGCGTCTGAGGGAAAGAAATGGGTAAAGGAAAGCTTATCGTTCTCGAGG